>JAEWEJ010000043.1 GCA_023389455.1 Actinomycetes bacterium
CCACGGGGACGCCCCACGGCAGGGCCAGCGCGTCCGCGGCGAGGGCGCTCGCGACGACCACGCCCGTGCCGACGGCCGGTGCGGCGCCCACGGCGTCACGGCCACGCGCTCCGGCGGCGACCAGGACCGCGGCGCCGGCAGCCACCACCAGGAGCATCAGGCCCGCGACGGTCGCAGCAGCGGACAGCCAGGGCATTGCTCCGATATCGGCACGCCCGTCGCCTTGCTTGAGCGGCGCGGCGGGCCTGCCCGGGTGCTCGGGCGTGCCGGTCCCCGGCGGCCCGTCCCGCCGCCGGCCCGGGTGGCGGGACGGCGGCGGGGCGAGGTCAGGCGGTCGCGGAGAGCCGGTCGATCTCCTCGCGCGTCAGCGTCAGGTCCGCCGCCAGGACGGAGTCCTGGATCGACGCCGGGCGGGACGCGCCCGGGATCGGGACGACGACGTCCGCCTGCGCGAGCTCCCACGCGAGCGCCACCTGCTGCGGGCTCACCCCGTGCGCCTGCGCGACCTGCGCGAACGGCGCGAACGTGTCGCCCAGGTCGGCGGCCTTCGCGATGCCGCCGAGCGGGCTCCACGGCAGGAACGCGATGCCGAGCTCCGCGCACAGGTCCAGCTCCGGCTGGGAGGACCGGAAGGCGGGGGAGTACTGGTTCTGCACGGACGCGAGGCGCCCGCCCAGGACCTCCTGCGCGAGCCGGATCTGCTCCGGGTTCGCGTTGGAGACGCCCGCGAGGCGGATCGTGCCCGCGTCGAGCAGCTCGACGAGCGCGCCGACCGACTCCTCGTACGGCACGTCCGGGTCGGGGCGGTGGAACTGGTAGAGCCCGATCGCCTCGACGCCGAGCCGGCGGGCCGACTCCTGCGCGGCCTGCTTCAGGTACTCGGGGCGGCCGTTCACGGTCCACGAGCCGTCGCCGGGGCGCAGGTGCCCGCCCTTGGTGGCGACGAGGACCGACGAGGCGTCGCCCGACCAGGTGCGCAGCGCCTCGGCGATGAGCTCCTCGTTGTGGCCGACCTCGTCGGCGTGCAGGTGGTACGCGTCCGCGGTGTCGATGAGCGTGACGCCCGCGTCGAGCGCGGCGTGGATGGTGGCGATCGAGCGCTCCCGGTCCGGGCGGCCCTCGATGGACATGGGCATGCCGCCGAGGCCGATCGCGCTGACCGGGACGTCGGCGATGTGTCGTGTCTGCATGCGCCCATCCCACCCCGCCCGGCGGCGCGGTGCACGCGGGCGCGCGGCCGCGACCGCCGCCGTCGCGGTCCTCAGCCGGTGCTGTCCGTGCCCGGTACCGCCGCGATGGCGTGGGTCCGGACCCGCGCGCCCGGCGGGATCGTGGGCCCGGCGGCGTTGAGCTGGTCGACGGCGAACCCGGCGGCGGCCTTGTAGCCGGCCATGAACGCGTCACGTTCCGCAGCGGGGACCACGTCGTCGATGGCGTCGAACTCGCCGCCGCACCGCTCGTCGACGAGGTCCAGCAGCCCGAACGGGCCGGCACCGCGGTTGCGCAGGACCAACCGGGAGATCGGGCCGCAGAGCTGCTCGTCGAACGCGGCGAGCGCCTGCGTGGTGACACCGTGACGCAGCAGCGCGGCACCGAGCACGCGGGCGTCGACGATCGCCTGGCTCGCGCCGTTGGACCCCGTCGGGTACATCGCGTGGGCGGCGTCCCCGACGAGCAGCACGGGTCCGTCCTGCCACGTCGGCACGGGGTCGCGGTCGATCATCGGGTTCTCGTAGACCACCTCGGCACGCGCGAGCAGGTCGGGCACGTCGAGCCAGTCGTACGTCCAGCCCTCGAAGTGGGGCACGACCTCCGCGACGTCGACCTGCCGGAACCAGCCCGTGCGCTGCCAGTCCTGCGCGTCGACCGTGATCTCGGCGATCCAGTTGGTGGTCGCCAGCCCGGTGAGGGGATCGGGCGGGGAGATCGGGTAGACCACCACGCGCTGGCGGTGGGACCCGAGGCCGACGAACGACGCACCGGTGCGGATCGGCGCCGCCTGCGTCGTACCGCGCCACATGATCGTGCCGCCCCAGTGGATCGGCGGCTGGTCGGGGTGCATCTGGGCCCGCACCGCCGAGTGGATGCCGTCGGCGCCGACCAGCAGCGTGCCGTGCTCGCGCCACGGGGTGCCGTCGGCGTGCTCGCCGTGCGCGGTGACCGTCCCGTCGGCGTGCGTCTCATAGCCCGTGACGCGGTGGTCGAGGCGGATCGCGTCGGCGCCGGCGCGCTCGCGCAGCACCTGCGCGAGCAGCAGCTGCAGCCGCCCACGGTGCAGCGCGTACTGCGGCCAGCGGTACCCGGCGTCCAGGCCGCGGGGCTCGCTGTAGATGTCGTGGCCGTTGCGCCCGACCAGCGCCCACTCGCGTGCGGGCACGCCGATCGTGTCGAGCAGGTCGGGGCCGATGCCCAGGTCACCGAGCTCCCGCACCGCGTTCGGCTGCAGGTTGATCCCGACGCCGAGCGGCGCCAGCTGCGGCGCGCCCTCCAGCACCGTGAACGGCACGCCGATCTGGTGCAGGGTCAGCGCGACGGCCAGGCCGCCGATCCCGCCGCCGGCCACCAGCACGTGAGGTCCGGTCATCTCCGCCACCCTCATCCCACGCTGTAGAGGTCGATCTGCACGGCGTCCGCGTCCCGGGCGCCGGTGCCCACGAACACCATCCGGTTGAGCCACCGGTAGTCCGGGTGGCCGCTCTCCAGGCGGGCCGTCGAGCGCATGGAGTACGACTCCGGCGGCGTCGGCGCCCCCGACGCGAGCCGCTGCATCACCTCGGGCGGGCCGTGGCGGTAGCCGGTGTTGACGATCTCGACGACCGCCCCGTCGGGGGTCTCGAAGGCGTACCGGGCGTGCAGCTCGGCGACGCCGTCGTGGGTCACGGACTGCCAGTCGGCGCCGAGGTCGAGGATCGTCCCGCTCACCCGGCCGGTGACCGTGCCGCCCACGACGGGGATGATGCGCCGCTGCGCGAACCGCCCGAGCCCGAGGTCGATGATCGGTGCGAGCTCGACCTGCAGGGTGCAGAAGTGCTCCAGGGTCGGTGGCCGCAGTGCCAGCACGGGTGCCTCCTCGTCGTCGAGCGGTCGGCGCACCCTACCGACGCCGCGGAGCCCCAGCCCGGGGCGTCTCACGCACGGCCTCGGCGGCGCGCACCCCTTCCGCGTGACGTGGATCACCCCTATCGTTGGCATACCAACGACTGGCGACGACGCCACCGAGGAGGCCACCGTGCACCAGATGGACGGCACCGCCGACACCCCCGAGCTCAAGCAGCTCTACGCGGACTTCGAGGCCGAGAGCCTGGCGCCCCTGTGGACCCAGCGCGACGACCTCATGCCCATGGCACCCTCCCCGAAGGCCGTGCCGTACGTCTGGCGGTGGAAGGCCCTGTACGACATCGCCCGGCGCTCCGGCGACCTCGTGCCCGTCGGCCGCGGCGGCGAGCGGCGCGCCATGGGCCTGGCGAACCCCGGCCTGCCCGGCACCGCGTACGCCACGCCCACGCTGTGGTGCGCGATCCAGTACCTCGGCGGCCACGAGACGGCCCCCGAGCACCGGCACAGCCAGAACGCGTTCCGCTTCGTCGTCGAGGGCGAGGGGGTGTGGACCGTCGTCAACGGCGACCCCGTCGCCATGCGGCGTGGCGACCTGCTGCTCACCCCCGGCTGGAACTTCCACGGCCACCACAACGACACCGACCAGCCCATGGCGTGGATCGACGGGCTCGACGTGCCGTTCTCCCACTACGCCGACGTCGGCTTCTTCGAGTTCGGGTCCGAGCGCGTCACCGACGAGGCGTCGCCGGACGTCTCCCGCTCCGAGCGGCTGTGGGCCCACCCCGGCCTGCGCCCGCTGTCCGGGCTGCAGGACCAGACGAGCTCGCCGCTGGCCGCCTACCGCTGGGAGCACACCGACCGGGCGCTCACCGAGCAGCTCCGGCTCGAGGACGAGGGGCACCCGGCGACCGTCGAGCAGGGCCACGCCGCGATCCGGTACGTCAACCCGACGACCGGCGGGGACGTCATGCCGACGCTGCGCTGCGAGTTCCACCGGCTGCGCGCCGGGGCCGAGACGCCCCCGCGTCACGAGGTCGGCTCCTCGGTGTGGCAGGTGTTCGAGGGCGAGGGCACGGTCGTGCTCGGGGACACCGAGCACCGCGTCGAGACGGGCGACCTGTTCGCCGTCCCCTCCTGGGTGCCGTGGTCGCTGCTCGCCGACACGCAGTTCGACCTGTTCCGCTTCAGCGACGGGCCGATCATCGACCGGCTGCAGTTCACGCGCACGTACGTGCCGGGCCGGCGCAACGAGGACCTCGCGTGAGGCTCGGGACGCTGCGCCTCGCCGCGCCCGGCGGCTCGGCACCGGTGGCGACGGTCGCGGTGCGCATCGACTCCGACGCCGTCGCCGTGGAGATCCCCGGCGCGGTGGACGTCGGGGCGCTGCTGGCCGCACCGGACTGGCGTGAGCGTGCGGCGTCGGCGGACGGCCCCCGCCGCGCGGTGGCGGACCTCGAGCCGTGGGCCTGGGCGCCGCCCGTCCCGCGGCCCTCGAAGATCGTGTGCGTCGGGCTCAACTACCGCAACCACATCCTCGAGATGGGCCGGGAGCTGCCCGAGCACCCGACGCTGTTCGCGAAGTACCCCGAGGCGCTCATCGGCCCGTACGACCCGATCGTCCTGCCCGCGCACGCGGCGGACGCCGTCGACTGGGAGGGCGAGGTCGCCGTCGTCGTGGGCGCGACCGCCCGGCGGCTGGACGAGGCGGCCGCGGCCGCCGCGATCGCCGGGTACGCGGTCCTCAACGACGTCACCATGCGCGACTACCAGTACCGCACCGCGCAGTGGCTGCAGGGCAAGACGTTCGAGGCGACGACGCCGTTCGGGCCGTGGCTCACCGTCACGGACGCGCCGCCCGCCGGTGACCTGCGGACCGTCGTCGACGACGAGCAGGTGCAGCACACCGCTGTCGACGACATGGTCTTCGGCCCGGCCGCGCTCGTCGCGTACGTCTCGCAGATCCTCACGCTGCACCCGGGCGACGTCATCGCCACCGGCACGCCCGGCGGCGTGGGCCACGCGCGCACACCCCCGCGCTACCTGCGGCCGGGGCAGGTGCTCACCACGTCCGTCACCGGCCTGGGCGAGCTCCGCAACGACGTCGTGGCGGAGGTCTGACGTGCCCGCACGCACCGACCGGACCACCGACCCGGCCCTGCTCGCGGCGCTGCTGCTGGCGCGTCGCGGGCAGGCGTACTTCTCCCGCACGCTCAACGAGCTCGGCAACGACGAGCTCGACGCGCCGTCGCTCGTGCCCGGGTGGACGCGCCGGCACGTCGTCGCGCACGTCGGGCTCAACGCGCGCGCGCTCACCCGGCTCACCGAGTGGGCGGCGACGGGCGTCGAGACCCCGATGTACGCGTCGCGCGAGGAACGGGACGCGGAGATCGCGTACGGCGCGACGCTGCCCGCGCGGGCCCTGCGGAGCCTGTCCGCGCACGCGGCCGTGCACCTCGACGTCGAGTGGCGCGACCTGCCGCCGGAGGCGTGGGCGTTCCCGGTCCGCACCGCGCTCGGGCGCACGGTGCCGGTGAGCGAGACGGTGTGGATGCGCACGCGTGAGGTGTGGGTGCACGCCGTCGACCTGGACAACGGGGCGTCGTTCCGGCAGCTGCCGCCCGAGCTCGTCGACGCGCTGCTCGCGGACGTGGCCCGGATGTGGGGTGCGCGGCCGGGTGGCGGGCCGGTGCCGGTGCTCGAGCCCGTGGACCGGCCTGGTGCCGGCGTACCGGCGGACGGTTCCGCGGGTCGGGCGGTGACCGGGTCCGACGGCTCCTCGACCGCCTCCGGCGGCTCCCTGGCGACCGCGATGCGTGCGGCACCCACTGCCGCGGCGGTCCCGGACGGTGCCGTGCGCGTCCGCGGCCGTGCCGCCGACCTCGCGCGCTGGGCGACGGGCCGTGGCGGTGCCGCTCTGCTGACGACGGCGGACGGCTCACCCGTCCCGTCCCCGCCGCGGTGGCTGTGAGCGACCACGTGCCCGGCCGCCGCGAGCCCGCGGCCCGTCCGGACCGTGGGGCGGCCCGCTCACGAGACCGCGCGGGTCCCACCCGTGGCCTCGCACCAGGCGGCCCCGCCCGGTCTCCCGCAGGCCTCGTCCCAGGTGCCGGGACCCGTGCGCGCTGAGACCCCGGCCCCGCCTGGGACGATGGCACGCGTGACCGACCCGCTCGACCTCGCCCGCCACACCGGGTTCCTCGTGCGCCGCACGCAGCAGGCGCACCTCGCGGCGTGGGCGCAGGAGGTCGGGCCGCGCCTGACGAACGTGCAGTTCGGCGTGCTCAACGTGCTGCACCGCCGCGGCGAGGCCAGCCAGCGCGAGCTCTGCGACGACCTGGACCTCGACCGCTCGACCATCGCGGGGCTCGTCGCCCGCCTGGAGGCCCGCGGCCTGGTCGCGCGCGGCCGCGCCGAGGACGACCGGCGCCGCAACGTCGTGCAGCTCACCGACGACGGCGTGGCTCTGCTCGCCGAGCTGGTGCCGGCGGCGGCACGTGTCGACGACGTCCTGACGGCCACCCTGACCCCCCGCGAGCGCGCGGAGCTGCAGCGCCTGCTCACCAAGGTCCTGACCCCCACCACCGACTGACCCTGCGCCGCGACCCGTGCACGAGACCGGGATCCGTCGGCGCACGACTGGGCGCAGGCCGACAGATCCCGGTCTCGTGGGGGGGTGTGACGGACGGACGGACGGGGTGGGTGGCGGTGGGGCGGGTGGAGGCTCGCGGAGCCGTTCGGGGCGAGCGCCGGTAGCGTGGCGGGATGCCCGCCGGAGAGCCGCTGCGCCGCCTGCTCGCGTGGTACGCCGACCAGCCCGTGCTCCGGGCGGTCCTGCCCGGGGTCGTGCTCGTGGCTCTCGGGCTGCTCGTCTTCTGGGGCATGTTCGACGCGGTCCAGGAGCGTGACGACTTCGCCCTGTGGGACCGGCCGGTCCTGGAGTTCCTGGTCGGTGTCCGCAGCGACACCGTGACCGCGGTCCTCGCCGCGCTCACGTTCGTCACCGGTCCGACCGTGCTGCCGGTCATCGTCCTGGTCGCGTGCGTGGCCTGGGGGCTGTACGCCCGCGAGCGGTGGCGGCCGCTCCTGCTCGCCGGCGCGATGATCGCGTCCACGCTGCTCTCGCTCCTGGTCAAGGGACTGGTCGCCCGGCCTCGCCCGCCGGAGGAGACCATGTACGTCCCCGGCTCCGAGACGACCGCCTCGTTCCCGTCCGGCCACACCATCGGCACGGCGACGTTCCTGCTGGTCGCCGGGTACCTCGTGGCGAGCCGGAGCCGGACGTGGCGGGTCGTCGTCGCCTGGCTGGTCGTCGGCGTCGTCGTCACCGCGGCGGTCGCACTGAGCCGCCTGTACCTCGGCTACCACTTCCTGACGGACGTGGTCGCGGCGGGCGGGCTGGCTGTCGTCGTGCTCGGCGTCGTCACCGTGGTGGACCGGGTCCACGTGGTGCGCGGCCTGCCCCCGACCGAGCCGGAGCCCGGCTGGAGCCCGCAGCCGCCACCCGGGCTCACGCAGCCCACGGACCCGACTCCTGAAGCCCGATCCGCCACCAGCGAGACCGGGATCTGACGGCGCACCTCCCCTGATGGGCCGTCAGATCCCGGTCTCGCGGGACGGGTGTCCCGTCACGCGCCCGCCGCGACCGCCTCCCCCCGCTTCGCCCGCTGGATCTGCTCGTACACGTGCGTCCGCAGCTCGGTGAACCGGGGCATCGCCCGCGTGGTCAGCTGGTCGCGCTCGGCGGGGAGGTCGATCGCGAGGTCCTCCTGCACGAACGTCGGCGAGCTCGACAGCATGAGCACGCGCTCGCCCAGGTACACGGACTCGTCGATGTCGTGGGTGACGAACAGGACGGTCACGCCCAGGTCCTGCCAGACGCGCCGCACGAGGTCCTCGAGGTCGGCGCGGGTCTGGGCGTCGACGGCCGCGAACGGCTCGTCCATGACGAGGATCTCGGGCTGGTAGGCCACGGCGCGCGCGATGGCGACGCGCTGCTGCATGCCGCCGGACAGCTGCCACGGGTAGGTGTCCAGCGCGTGCCCGAGGCCGACCTCCTCGACCGCCCGCTCGACGACCGCGCGCCGCTCGGCCTTCGGCACGCCGCGCGCCTTGAGCGGCAGGCCGACGTTGTCCCGCACCGTCAGCCACGGGTACAGGCTGCGCCCGTACTCCTGGAAGACGAGCGCCATCTTCTTCGGCGGCGCGGTGACGGCGGCCCCGTCGAGGGTGACGGACCCGGACGTGGGGGCCAGCAGCCCGGCGAGGCACTTGAGCAGCGTCGTCTTCCCGCACCCGGACGGCCCGACGATGCAGACCAGCTCACCGGGGCGCACGTCGAAGGTGATGTTCCCGATGGCCTCGACGGGCCCGGACGAGCCCTGGTAGGTCTTGCTCAGGTCCCGGACGGACAGCAGGGGCGTGTTCTCAGGCACGGGCGACCTCTCTCGAGCCGTGGTACCAGTGCAGCACCCGGCGTTCGACGAGCTGGAAGACGGCGGCGACGGCGACGCCCACGAGGCCGAGCAGCAGGATGCCGCTCCACATCTCGGCGACCATGTACTGCCGCTGGAAGTAGACGATCTGGTAGCCCAGCCCCGACGACGAGGCGAACATCTCCGAGATCACCATGAGGATCAGGCCGATCGACAGGCACAGCCGCACACCGGCCATGATCTGTGGGCTCGCGGCCGGCAGGACGACGTACCGGTAGGCGAGCAGCCCGCGGACCCGGTACGACCGCGAGGTGTCGACGAGCACCGGGTCGGTGCCGCGGACCCCCTCGATCGTGTTGAGCAGCACCGGCCACACGCTGCCCGACACGATGACGGCGAGCTTCATGGTGTCGTCGATGCCGAGCAGCAGCATGAGGACGGGCACGAGCACCACGGGCGGGATCGCGCGGAAGAACTCGAGCATCGGCTCGAGCAGCGCGCGCAGCCACGGGGTCGCGCCGATCGCGGTGCCGGCGACGATCCCGATGACGATCGACAGGAGCACCCCGATGCCGAACCGGCCGAGGCTGGGCAGCACGTCGCGCACCAGGGTGTCGGGGGACAGCCAGGTGCCGACGAACGCGTCGAGCACGCGCGACGGCGGCGGGAAGTACAGGTTGGTGGTGCCGCGGGTCGCCAGCGCCCAGCCGAGCACGAGCAGCACGGGCAGGCCGGCGGCGTAGCCGACGGAGGCGAGCGCGCGACGCACGGTGGCCATCAGGCGGCCCCTTCCCTGCGGACCGAGGGGTGCCAGTGCAGGACCCGCCGCTCGACCAGGCGCGTGGCGAGGTTGACGAGCAGCCCCAGCAGGCCGGTCACCAGCACCAGCGCGTACAGGCCGGGCGCGTCGGGGGCGGACCGGTAGACGTCGATCTGCCGGCCGATCCCGGGGTTCCCGATGACGAGCTCGGCCGTGATGGTGAGCACCAGGGCGATCGACGCGGCGAGCCGGAAGCCCGTGATGACGTACGGCAGCGCGGTCGGCAGCACGACGTGCCGCAGGCGCTGCAGCCGTCCGAGGCCGTAGCTGCGTGCGGTGTCGTCCGCGACGGTGTCGACGTCCCCGACGCCGTAGAGCACCTGGATGAACACCTGCCAGAACGGCGCGTAGACGACGATCACGAGCGCGGCCTCGCGCGAGAGCCCTGCGACGAGCACCGCCAGCGGGATGATCGCGACCGACGGGATGGGCCGCAGGAACTCCACGGTGGTGTGGGTCGCCCGGCGCAGGAACGGCACGAGGCCGACGACCGCGCCGGCGACGACGGCGCCGGCCACGGCGATCAGGAGCCCGAGCGCCCACGTCACGACCGTATCGCCGAGCGCGGACCAGAACCGCGGCGCACCGAGCTCGGTGACCAGGCGGGCGGCCGTCGTCGTGAACCGCGGCAGGTACGCGGGGTTCACGACCTGCGCGAGCGCCACGACCTCCCAGGTGGCGGCGAAGCCGAGGACCCCGAGGGCGCCCAGCACGGTGGTGCGGCTGCTGCGCGGGCGGCGGGTGCGGCCCCCGGCCGCCCGGCTCGGCGCACCGGCCCGGGCCGGACGGGCGGCGACGCCCCCGGGTCCCGGGCCGGTGGCCGTGTCGGTCGACGTCACGAGCTGACGAGCTCGTCGAGGTCCGGGGCGGAGTCGAAGAACTCGTGCTCGACCGCGAGGTCGGCCAGGCCCTGCAGCACGTCCTCGTCGATCTGCGTGGAGAACTGCGGCAGCCGCAGGTTGGCCGCCGCCGCCTCCGGCAGCGACATCTCGGTGACGAGGGACTGGCGCATCGTCTCGTCGTTCTCCGCGGCCCACGCGAACGCGGCGGCGAACGCCTCGCGCACGGCCTCGACGAGCTCGGGGTCGTCGGCGAGGGTTGCGCCGGTGGTCTGCAGGACGAGCGTGGGCAGGCCAGGCAGCACCGCCTGGTACGGGTCGACGACGCGGGCCCCGCCGGCGCCGACGATCATCGACACGAACGGCTCGGGCACCCACGCGGCGTCGATGTTGCCGGCCTCGAGCTGCGCCTGGGCGTCGGGGAACGCGACCTCGACGAACTCGACCGTGCTCGGGTCCCCGCCGTCCTGCTCGACCGCGGCCATGATCGTCAGGTCGCCCGCGGCGCCGAGCGAGTTCACGGCGACCTTCTTGCCGGCGAGGTCGGCAGGCGTCGTGATGTCGCTGCCGGCGCCGACGACGACCGAGTTGATGTCGTCGCCCTCCGCGAGGCTCTGCGCGTAGTTGGCGACGATCTTCACGTCCAGGCCCTGCAGGCTCGCGCGCATCGCGCCGAACGGCTGGCCGACGGAGAAGTCGATGTCGCCGTTGATGAGCGCGGGCATGGCCTGGGCGCCGCCCTGGATCGGCTGGACCGTGACGTCGAGCCCGTGGTCGGCGAAGACGCCGGCCTCGACCGCTGCCCACAGCGGGGCGGTCTCGCTGATGCTCAGGGCGCCGATGGTGACGGCACGCGGGGAGTCGGAGTCGGGGGCAGCCGCTGTCGGCTCGGCCTCGGCAGCCGGCTCGGAGGACGAGCACGCGGCCAGTCCGAGCGACAGCGCCGCGACGAGCGCCGCCACGAGTGCGGGACGTCGGTTCATGGGGGTCCTCAATTCTCCGTTGAATCTCGGGGTGACGGGCGTGCCGCTCCGCACGCCCGTCGGGACCGACCAGCGCTCGGACCATGCATGACACTCGTCCAGCAATCGTGCAGTCGAATGTCACACGTGTCAATGATCCGGGGCTGCCGCGGTGCCCGCGGGTGACGCGGCGTGCGTGCGAGAATCGCGGCCATGCCGACGCTGCCCGAGGACGCGCTCGCCCACGACGGCGCGGCCGCCCGGCGGCGCCCCGAGCAGCTGCTGCTGGCGTTCACGGGTGAGCTCATGGTGGCCGGCGAGGTCGGCCCGGTGCCTGCGTCGGTGCTCATCGGCGTGCTCGCAGACCTGGGCGTGGGGGAGGCCGCGACGCGCGCGGCCCTCACCCGCATGGCGGGCCGCGGCCTGCTCGAGCCGCAGCGCGTCGGGCGCACCGTCTCCTACGCGCTGACGCCGCAGAGCGAGCACGTGCTGCGCGAGGCGCGCGACCGCATCTTCGACGCCGATCCCTTCGCGCCGCGCGGCACCGGGTGGACGCTCGTCAGCTTCTCGGTCCCGGAGAGCCGCCGCGACGTGCGGCACCGCGTCCGCGCGCAGCTGGCGTGGGCGGGGTTCGGGCTGCTGCGCGACGGCCTGTGGATCGCCCCCGGCGAGGTCGACGTCGCGCAGGCGCTCGGCGGTGTGCGCGGCGGGGGCGACGGCCGGAGCGACGGGCAGGGCGACGGGCGGGACGACGGCCGGGACGACGGCCGGAGCGCGGACCCGGGCGACGGTGAGGGTGTCGGTCAGGACGACGCCGTGGAGATCCTCGCGTTCCGCGCCCACGAGGTGCCCGGCTTCTCGGCGGCGCGCAGCGTGCGGACGGCCTGGCGGCTGGACGCGATGCGCGCGCGGCACGAGCAGTTCCAGCAGCGC
>JAEWEJ010000065.1 GCA_023389455.1 Actinomycetes bacterium
AAGAGAGAGAGCTGACCGTGGCGGTTCCGAAGCGCAAGATGTCGCGCAGCAACACCCGTGCGCGTCGGTCGCAGTGGAAGACCACTGCCACGACGCTCACCACCTGCCCCCAGTGCAAGTCGCAGATGCGGCCGCACGTCGCGTGCCCGTCGTGCGGTGCGTACAACGGCCGTCGCTACGTCGAGGCCGTGCGCAGCGAGCACGAGGCCGTCTGACCTTCGGGCAGACGATGACCGGCACACCCGTCGACACCGACGTCGCGTGAGCACGGCAGCGCAGCAGCTCCTCGAGAAGCTCGGGGTCCACCTGGACCCCGAGCTTCTCGTGCTGGCACTGACGCACCGGTCGTTCGCCCACGAGGCGGGCGGCATCCCGACGAACGAGCGTCTGGAGTTCCTGGGCGACACCGTCCTCGGACTCGTCGTGACGGAGCACCTGTACCGGGCCCACCCGGGTCACTCCGAGGGCGACCTGGCCAAGATGCGCGCCGCCACGGTGTCGCAGCGCGCGCTCGCGCGCGTGGCGCGGACCCTCGACCTGGGGGACTTCGTGCTGCTGGGCAAGGGCGAGCTGGCGACGGGCGGCAAGGACAAGGACTCGATCCTGTCCGACACGCTCGAGGCGATCTTCGGCGCGGTCTACCTCTCGCACGGCCTCGAGCCGGCGCGTGAGCTCGTCGACCGCCTGGTGAGCCCGACGCTCGCCGCGGCCGCCGACCTCGGTGCGGGCCTGGACTGGAAGACCTCGCTGCAGGAGCTGTCCGCCGCGCTCGGGCTCGGCGCGCCGTACTACGAGGTCACGGGCGAGGGCCCGGACCACGCGCGCACGTTCACCGCGCACGCGGTGGTCGGTGGCGAGGTCCGTGGCAGCGGCACGGGTCCTGCCAAGAAGGTCGCCGAGCAGGAGGCCGCCGCGGCCGCGTGGGCGACGCTCAGCGCGCTGCGGGACGCCGCCGGGACCGCCGGTGGCGAGGACGACGGCACGTCCCCTGCGCCGACGACACAGCCCGGACCTGCGGGTTCCGCCGGCGCCGCCGGCCCGCGCTGACGCGTGCCGGAGCTCCCCGAGGTCGAGACCGTCCGTGACGGGCTCGCCCGCCACGTCCTCGGCCGCACCGTCACCGCGGTCGACGTGCGCCGCGCCTACTCGGTCCGGCGCCACGACGCGGGCCCCGTCGACTTCGCGGCACGGCTGACGGGCCGTCGGTTGGAGGCGGCTGTGCGCCGCGGCAAGTTCCTGTGGCTGCTGCTCGATGAGGGCCCCGGGCGCGGCGACGACGCCCTCATGGCCCACCTCGGGATGAGCGGGCAGCTGCTGGTGCGCGGCCCGGCGGCGGGCACCGCGGCCCGGCGCGCCGCGGACCGGGGGACGACGGACGCGCCCGACGCGGACCCGGTGGCTCTGCCCGGCCCCGCCGGGTGGGTCGACCACCCGCACCTGCGGGTGCGGCTGGTGCTCGACGACGGCTCCGCGCTGGACTTCGTCGACCAGCGCACGTTCGGTCACCTGTCCGTGGCCGACCTGGTGCCCACGGGCGACGACGCCCCTGGCGGGCGTGGCTCGCAGCGGGCCGTGGTGCCCGCGCCCGTCGCGCACGTCGCGCGGGACCTGCTCGACCCCGCGCTCGACCGGGACGCGGTGGTGCACGCCGTGCGTGCGCGGCGCACCGAGCTCAAGCGGGCGCTGCTCGACCAGACGCTCGTGTCCGGCATCGGGAACATCTACGCCGACGAGGCGCTGTGGCGGGCGCGCCTGCACGGCACGCGGCCCACCGCGACGCTGCGGCGCCCCGAGGTGTCCCGGGTGCTCGACGCCGCGGCCGAGGTGATGTCCGAGGCGCTGGCGCAGGGCGGCACGAGCTTCGACGCGCTGTACGTCGACGTCAACGGGGCGTCCGGCTACTTCGACCGCTCGCTGGCCGTCTACGGCCAGGAGGGGCGCCCGTGCCCACGGTGCGGCACGCCCGTGCGCCGGGACGCGTTCGCCAACCGGTCGTCGTACACCTGCCCGCGCTGCCAGCCGCGCCCGCGCCGTCCGCGCGGCTGACGCGGCCCGGCGCGCCCGGGCCTGCGGCAGGTCAGCGGGCGACGACGTTGCGCAGCGGCAGCCCCGCGACGAACCGGTCGAGGTTCTCGGTCACCAGGTCCTCCCACCCGACGGGCCGGCCGCCGGCGGCGTGCGGGCTGATCAGCACGCGGGGCTCGTCCCACAGGGGTGAGGACGGGGGCAGCGGCTCCGTCGCGACGACGTCGAGCGCGGCCCCGGCGAGCCGGCCGGCGCGCACCGCCGCGAGCAGCGCGTCCTCGTCGAGGGTGGAGCCGCGGCCGGCGTTGACCACCCACGCGCGCGACGGCAGGAGGCCGAGGACCTCGGCCCCGATCGCGTGGTGCGTCGCGTCCCGAGCGGGCAGCAGGCCGATGAGCACGTCGGTGCCCGGCAGGAGGTCGGGCAGGTCGGCGGGCGTCACCACCGGGAAGCCGTGCCGGGTGCCGGCCGTGGTGGCCACGCCCGTCACCCGCGCCCCCAGCCCGGTCAGCAGCGGGGCCAGGCGCGCCGCGATGGAGCCGAAGCCCCAGACGGTGACCTGCGCGCCGATGAGCGTGCGCACACGGTCGGGGGCGCGCAGGGGCTGCAGCCCGCCCAGCTCGTCCGCCCACCGGTGCGCGGCCTGGGCCGCGAGCATCTCCGGGACGCTGCGCACGCGCGCCAGCGTGAGCGCGAGCACGTGCTCGGCGACGGTCGCGTCGTGCAGGCCGCGACCGTTGGTGACGACGACCTGCGGCCCGAACCCCGCGGCGAGCACCGCGTCCGGGCCGGCGGCGAGGGTCTGCACCCAGCGGACCCGCGGCGCGGCCGCCGCGAGCTCGGCCAGCCGGTCGGCGGGGTTGCCCCAGACCACGATCGCGTCGGCGTCCGCGGCGGCCGCGGGTGCGGGTGCCTCGACGTCGTAGCGGACGACGTCGACGCCGGCGGGCGGGCGCGGCGCGCCGTCCACGGTGGTCGGGAGCAGGATCACGGTCACGGGTCGATACGATGCCATGGTGTCTGCCACGAGCCAGTCGACGCCGTCGCCCGCACCGGGTGCGCGGCCCGGGCCCATCTCCGTCATGATCGTCGACGACCACGAGGTCGTCCGCCGCGGCATCGCCGAGGTCGTCGAGCGGACCGACGGCATGACCGTCGTCGCCGAGGCCGGGTCGGTCGCCGACGGCGTCCGTCGTGCCACCCTCGTCCGGCCGCAGGTCATGCTCGTCGACCTGCAGCTGCCCGACGGCACCGGGATCGACCTGCTGCAGTCGGTGCGCGAGACGCTGCCCGACGCGCGCGCGATCATCCTCACCTCGTTCGACGACGACGACGCGCTCGCCGCGGCCCTCGACGCGGGCGCGGCCGCCTACCTGCTCAAGAGCGTGCGGGGGGCGGAGATCACGGACGTCATCCGTGCCGTCGCCGCGGGGCGCACGCTCCTCGACGACCGGACGGTGGCCCGCCGCCGCGCCGGGCACGAGGACCCCACGGAGTCGCTGACGCCCAGCGAGCTGCGGGTCCTCGACCTGATCGGCGAGGGGCTGTCGAACCGGGAGATCGCCGAGCGCCTCGGCGTGGCCGAGAAGACCGTGAAGAACCACATCACGTCGCTCCTGGCCAAGATGGGGCTGCAGCGGCGCACGCAGGTCGCCGCGTGGGTGGCGTCGCGCAAGAACTCCGGCTGGCGCGCGGAGCCGGGTCGCTGAACCCGGCGGCCCGCCGTCCGGTGGTCGGCGGGCTCAGCCCAGCGGGGCCTGCCACGTCAGCAGGGTGCCCGCCCCGCTCGGGGACGCCCCGATGCTGAAGGTGCCGCCGTGCTGGCGCGCCCGCGCCGCCAGGTTGCCGGTGCCGGAGCTGCGCTCACGGTCCGCGGGGAGCCCGACGCCGTCGTCCTCGACGTCGACCTCCACCGATCCGGTCGGTCCCGAGCCGCGCACGACCACCCGCACGCTGACGGACGAGGCGTGCGCGTGGCGGGCGGCGTTGGCCAGCCCTTCCCGCACGACAGCGACGACGTCGTCGGTGAGCTGCTGCTCCAGGCGCTCGTCGATGCGGTCCTCCGCCTCGCCGTCACCCGGGTCGAGCCCGTCGCCGTCGAGGGACAGGACCAGGGAGGGCGCGAAGCCGAGGCCCGTCCGGGCGAGCGACGTCTCCCGGCGCAGCCGCTCGACCAGGCCGGTCGCGGCGTCGGGGTCGCGCAGCGCGTAGACGATCTGGCGGATCTGGCGGACCGAGCTGTCGACGTTGTCCAGGGCCTCCTCGACGATGCTCATGAGCTCCGTCGGGTCGACCCCGCGCGCGGCGCGCCTTCGCACCGTCTCCAGCTGCATGCCGGTGGCGAACAGCTGCTGGATGGCCAGGTCGTGCAGGTCGCGCGCGATCCGCTCGCGCTCGTCGAGGAGCGCGGCGACGTCCTGGGCGTGCCGTGCCTCGGCGAGCACGTACGCGAGGGCCGCCTGCGAGGCGAAGGACTCGGCGGTCGCCAGGTCGCTCTCGTCGAACGGGGTCCGCCCGATGCGCCGCAGCAGCACCAGGACGCCCACGCCGCGCCCCGAGGAGTGCAGCGGCGCGAACATCGCCGGTCCGAACGCCCGCATCTCGTCGACCTTGACGGTCCGCGAGGCCGACAGCGACGGCGTGAGCAGCCCGCGGCCCTCCTCGAGCACGGTCCACGCGCGCCCGCCGCGCGGCATGATGAGCCCGGTCAGCTCGTCGGCGTGGTAGCCGTCGGCGAGCTCGATGAAGAGCTCGCCGCCCATGCCGGGCAGCGCGAGCGCCGCGGTGTCGGCGCCTGCCACCTCGCGCGCGGTGCGCGCGACGTGCTCGAGCGCCGACTCCTCGTCGACCCCCTCGAGCAGCATCGTCGTGATGTCCTGGCCGGCGCGCAGCCAGTGCTCGCGACGCTCGGCCTCGGCGTACAGCTGGGCGTTGGCGACGGCCACGCCCGCGGCGGCCGCGAGCGCTCGGACCATGCGCTCGTCGCTCTCGGTGAAGGGGCCCCCGCCGTCCTTCTCGGAGAGGTACAGCTGGCCGAACACGTGCTCCCCGACCTTGACGGACGCACCGAGGAACGACCCCATCGGCGGGTGGTGCGCGGGCCAGCCCTGGAAGGCGGGGTGCTGCGTGAGGTCGTCCAGCCGCAGCACGCCCTCGAGCGGGATCTGACCGAGCACGCCCTGGGCGTGCGGGGCGTGGCGCATCATGCGGGCCACGGCCGTCGGCACGCCCGTGTAGACGAACGTGGTGGAGGTGCCCGTGTCGTCCAGGACGTTGATGGCGCCGTACCGGGCGTGCGTCAGCTCCGCGCAGACCTGCACGAACCGGTCGAGGACCGCGGGCAGCTCGAGGTTGCCGGCGACCGCGAGCATCGCGCTCAGCAGGTCGGTCAGGGCGTCGCCCGTCAGGGGTGCCGGCGCCGGGGGGTTCTCGGTGAGGACACCGTGCTCGAACGGCACCCCCGCGGTGGGCAGCCGTCCGGCCACCTCCCGCATCTCGCCCCGGTGCTCGTTCACGACGTCTCCTGCTGCTCGGCACGCACGGCCTCACCGTAGCCCGGGACGCGCGCCGCCAGGTCGGCGTGGGTGCCGCGCGCCGCGACCTGCCCACCGGTGACCCACAGCACCTCGTCCGCGGCCGCCAGCGGTGCCAGCCGGTGGCTGACCACCAGGACGCCCCGGTCCTGCCCGTCGCGCGTCGGCGGCGCGTGCCACAGCTCGTCGAGGAGCGCATCGGCCGTGGGGGCGTCGAGGTGCTCGGCGGGCTCGTCGACGAGCAGGAGGGGCGCGTCGCTCAGCAGCGCACGTGCCAGCAGGAGCCGCCGGCGCTCGCCGCCCGACACGGTGCGCCCGTCGGACCCGATCAGCGTGTCGAGGCCGTCGGGCAGGCCGGCCAGCCAGGTGCCGAGGCCGGCGCGCCGCAGGGCGTCGGTGGCCTCGTCGGGGGTCACGTCCCCGCGCGCCACGCGCAGGTTCTCCAGGACCGAGGTGCCGAAGATGTGCGCGTCCTCGCTCGTGACCACGACCTCGTGCACGACCTGGTCACGGCCGGCGGCGGCCAGAGGGCGCCCGTCGAGGACGACCTCGCCGGCGACCGGCGGCAGCAGGCCGGCGAGCGTGAGGAGCAGGGTCGTCTTGCCCTCCCCGCTGGGTCCGGCGACGGCCAGCCGGCCGCCGGGCGCCAGCGTGAGGTCGACCCCGGTGAGGACCGGGGGACGGCCCGGCCAGCCGCACGCCAGGCCGCGTGCGACGAGCGTCGGGCTGTCGGTGCCGTGGGCGCCGTCGGTGCCGC
>JAEWEJ010000075.1 GCA_023389455.1 Actinomycetes bacterium
CGCGCCCAGCGGCGGGCGGCGCGGCGCGACCGGGTGCGTGCGCTGCCGCCGCACCTGCGTCGCCGGCGTCGGATGCTCCGGTGGAGCGCGCTGCCCGTGCTGCTGCTGCTCGCGTTCGCGCTCACCCTGCTGCAGCTGGGCCCCCGGTACACGGCGGCTCGCGCGGCGTACGACGAGGACCGCACGTGGGAGTCCGTCAGGCTCTTCGACGAGCTCGACGGGTGGGCTCTCGTCGAGCGGTGGAAGGGGCCGTTCAACACCGGGACGGCCCGCTACCGGGCCGGCATGCCGCGACTCGCCGTCGACCATCTGGACCGGGCGCTGGAGCTGGTGCCGGACGAGCACCGCTGCACGGTGCAGACCAACCGGGTCCTGGCGCTGACGGCGAGCGAGGAGGAGACGACGCAGGAGGCCGAGGAGCAGCTCGCGTTCGCGCAGGCCGTGGCCGACGCGCTCGCGGCGCAGGCGGCCGGGGAGCCCTACGACGCCGAGGTGCTCGAGCCCCCGTACGAGGGCGCCGACCCGCCCGTCGTCGCCGACGAGCTCTGGTACGCCGGCTACCTCTTCCGGCTCGCGGCCGACGACGCCGCGCTGCTCGCCGAGGCGCTGGCCGACCCCGCCTGCCCGCCGCCGCCGTCGCAGGGCGGCGGAGGCGGCGAGGACGACCAGCAGGGTGGCGGCGGCGAGGACGACGACCAGCAGGGCGGCGGCGGCGGCGAGGACGACGACCAGCAGGGCGGCGGCGGCCAGGACCAGCAGGGCGGCGGCCAGGACCAGCAGGGCGAGGACGACGCCGCCGCTGCGGCCGAGCGCCGGATGCAGGACCTGCTCGGCGCGTCGACCGAGCTGGAGAACATGGGCCGGGCGGCCGAGGAGGGCACCCTCGAGGGCCGGCCCGAGCTGGGGCGCGGGCAGCAGCAGGTGACCGACCCGGCCGAGGCCGAGGCCGAGCGGCGCCAGGAGCTGGCCGAGCGCAACGGGCAGTCCGGCGGCGGGGCGGGCGAGCAGCAGCCCGGGCCCGGGAGCGGCGCGGGCACCGCTCCCGGCGGTGGCGACGGTCCGGGGACGGGCGGAGGCACCGGGGGCCGGAACTGGTGACCGGTGGGGGCACCGCACAGCGGTGCGAGGATCGGGGGGTGCCCGTGACAGAGCCCCACCCCACCGATCCCGGACCGCGCGACCCGGACGCTCCCGCCCCGACGCCTCCCGCACCGGGTCCGACCGTCCCGCCCCTGCCCGACGTCGCCCCCGACGTCCGCCTGGTCGCCGTCGACATGGACGGGTCGCTGCTCGACGACGCCAAGCGGGTCGACCCGTCGTTCTGGCCGCTCCTCGACACCCTGGTGGCGCGCGGGGTGACGGTGTGCCCCGCGAGCGGCCGGCAGTACGCGACGCTGCGCCGCCAGCTCGGCCGTGACGACCTGGTGTACGTCGCCGAGAACGGCGCGCACGTCGTGCGCGACGGCACCATGCTCGCGGTCGACGGGCTCGCGCCGGAGGTGGCGCGGGACGTGGTCCGCCACGTGCGACGGGCGGCGGACGGCGGCGCGGACGTCGGGGTCGTGCTCTGCGGGCTGCGCAGCGCGTACGTGGAGCGCACCGACGACGCCTTCCTCGCGCAGTGCGAGCCGTACTACGCGCTGCTGGAGCGGGTGCCGGACCTGACGGCCGTGGACGACACCGTCCTCAAGGTCGCGGTCTACGACTTCGGCCCGGCGGCCACCGGCGCGGGGCCCGCGCTCGCCCGCTTCGGCGACGTGGCGACGGTGCTGGTCAGCGGCGCCCACTGGGTGGACGTCATGAGCCCGACGGCCGACAAGGGCCACGCGCTGCGCGAGGTCCAGGCCGCGCTGGGCATCGGCCCGGAGCAGACGGTCGCCTTCGGTGACTACTTCAACGACGTCGGCATGCTCGACGCCGCCCGCTGGTCCTTCGCGATGGACAACGCGCACCCCGAGGTGCGGGCGCACGCGCGGTACGTCGCGCCGTCGAACAACGACAACGGCGTGGTCCGCACGCTCCGGGCGCTGCTCCGGCTGCCCTGACGCCGCCCGTCGGGTGCGCCCGGGCGCCGGACGGGCGCGCCCTCGTCCACCACCCGCGCGCCGGGGCGGACCTGCACCCGACCACCTGCACCGACCGTCAGCCGTCCTGGTCGCCCAGCACCGGCGGCGGCGCCTGCAGGTCGAACGCCCGCACCGTCACGGCGTGGGGCACCCCGGCCTGCCGGCCCTGCGCCGCGGTGAGCGCCGGGACGAGGTCCGCCGGCGCCGGGTGCCACGGCAGCAGCGCGAGGTACTCGCGGTGCGCCTCCAGGGAGGCGACCGACCGCTGCACGGCCTCGGGCGACACCGCCACCGCGTGCGTGGGGCGCGTGTCGCCCGTGACGAGCAGCCACCGCACCGCCCACGGCCCGAGGCCGGCGTCGAGCAGCTCGGGGAAGACCCACCGGTTGCCGGCGTCGCGCACGGCGTCGGCCGTCGCCAGGCCCGCCACCCGGTGGTCGGCCTGGTTGAGCCCGACGGACGTCTCCTCCTGCCAGCTCGTCGTCACCACGGCGTCCGGCCGGTACCGGCGGACCGCCTCCGCGATGTCCCGCCGCAGGTCCAGGCCGTACTGGAGGACGCCGTCGCGGTGCTCCAGGAAGTCGACCTGCGTGACCCCCACCGCGTGCGAGCCCTCGACCTGCTCGCGCATGCGCACCTGCGCCGTGTGGGCCGGCTCGGAGGAGTCCATGCCCGCCTCGCCGCGGGTCAGCAGCAGGTACGCGACGTCGACCCCGCGTGCCGTCCACGTCGCCACCGCCGCCGAGGTCCCGTACTCCAGGTCGTCGGGGTGGGCGACGACGCACAGCACGCGCGTCACCGCGTCGTCGGGCAGCAGCGGCAGGGGCGTCTCGGCCATGCGGCCACGGTAGGCGGCGGGTCCCGGCCCGGCACCCGGGGACGTCGGCCTCGGGACCTCGGCCCGGGCGCCGACCGCAGGTGCGACGGCGGCTGTCGGGCCCCGGCTGTCAGCCGCGGGTGAGCGCGTCGTGGAACGCCGCGAGCAGCGGCGGGCTGAACAGCACGAAGCGGATCGTCGTCAGGGCGGTGCCGGGGTGCGCCGCCACCCAGGCGCGCGCGGCTCCGACGCTGACGTCCGCGGCCTGCGTGGCGTCCCAGCCGTAGACGCCCGCGCCGACCGCGGGCAGCGCCACGCTCGTGGCCCCGAGGCCCGCGGCGACGTCGAGGCTGGACGTGACGCACGAGGCCAGCAGCGCGGGGTCGGTCTGCCCGCGGTGCCGGTCGGGCCCGACCGTGTGCACCACCCACCGCGCGGGCAGGTCGAAGCCGGGCGTCGCGACGGCCTGCCCCACCGGCAACCCGTCCGGCAGCGTCGTGGCGCGCAGCTCGCGGCACGCGGCGAGCAGCCGCGGACCGGCCGCGGCGTGGATCGCCCCGTCGACACCACCACCGCCGAGCAGCGAGGAGTTCGCGGCGTTGACGACGACGTCGACGTGCTGGCGGGTGATGTCCCCCTGGACGGTCTCGATGCCCACGGCGACATCCTCACGCGAGGCCCGGCCGACGGCGAGCGCACCGCAGGTGCCCCGCCGCCCGTGACCCCGGGCGCAGCGATCCGACCGTCGACCGCGCCGCGGTCGCTCCCGGCGACACGTCCGCCCCGCTGCCGCCCCGGAACACGGCGAGGCCCCTCGGACGCTTACTCCGAGGGGCCTCGTACCGTCTCCCAGCGTACCGACGGGGCCCACCCGGACGGGTGATCGTGGGGCAGTGTGTCCACAGATTCTCTCCACAGCCCTGTGTCTGACCCATGGGTTCGCAGGTCGGCCTGTGGACGGACCTGTGGATGCAGTGGTGGACGAACTCGGGGGACGACGCCCCCTTGTGGGCCTGCCGGGACAGGGCTAGAACTGGGTCATCGACCTCGGCCGATCGCGGTCCACCAGCAGGAACGCTCCCCCCGGGAGCCTCCGGCCGGTGGCAGCGGCAGCCGGGGACGGACCGAACGGAGAACGTGCGGCATCTCGGTGGGGAGACCCGCCGACCTGTGGATGACGACGCAGGGACGCACCGGCACCGGGAGGTCGATCGTGGACGTCCCGCCCGCGGCGGACCGGCTCGCCGGTCCCGTCGGGTGCCGGGGCGGAGCCGCACCGTCAACGGCGGCGTCGGCCACCGGGCGACCGGTGGCGCGCGACCCACGGTCGGGGAGGCCCCTCGGACGCTTACTCCGAGGGGCCTTCCTCATGCGTCGGGTACGCGCGGTCGCCTCGCCGGTCCGCAGGGGCGTGCCGCGCACCCGGCGCGGGCGTGCTGCGCAACCGGCACGGGCGTGCTGCGCCACCGGTCCGCAGGCGCTGCGCAACCGGCACGGGCGTGCGGGGCGGCGCGGCTCAGGCCCCGGGCGCCGACTCCACGAGGATCGTCACCGGGCCGTCGTTGACCAGCTCGACCGCCATGTCGGCACCGAACCGGCCCGTCGCGACCTCGAGGCCCCGGGCACGCAGCGCGGCGACCACGGCGTCGACGAGGGGCTCGGCCACGGGCCCCGGTGCGGCGGCGTTCCACGTGGGACGGCGGCCCTTGCGGACGTCGGCGTACAGCGTGAACTGGCTGACGACGAGCACGGGTGCGCCCACGTCGACCGCCGAGCGCTCGTCGCGCAGGATCCGCAGCTCCGCGATCTTGCGGGCGACGACCTCGACCTGCGCGGGCCCGTCCCCGGGTGTCACACCGACGAGCGCGAGCAGCCCGGGCCGGTCGATCTGCCCGACGACCTCGCCGTCCACGCGCACGGCGGCGCGCGTGACGCGCTGCACCACCGCTCTCACCGGCTGACCTCCCGACCGACCCCGGCGACGCACGCGGTGCGCCTCGCCGCGCTCCCCGTACCGGCACCCGGCAGCCCGCCGACACCGTGCAGCCGGCCGGCACCCGGCCCGCGGACGTCCCGCCGTCCTGCCGCCGTCACGCGTCCGCGTCCGGCCCGAACGTCGCCCGCACCGCGCCGACCGGGCGACCGTGGCCCAGCACCGGGGTGCGCCCGACGTCCGCGGCGTCGACGCCCGCGACCGCGAGGGCCGCCGCGAGCGCGACGGCGCGCGGCCTGCCGGAGCCGTCGAGGACCTTCAGGGCGACCGCGCCGCCGTCGGGCAGCCCGGCGGCGTAGACACCGTCCGCCCCGTCCTTGGCCACCAGCCCGGGCACGGCCTGCATG
>JAEWEJ010000328.1 GCA_023389455.1 Actinomycetes bacterium
GGTCGTCGCCGCGGTGCGGGCCTGGCTCGGCTGACGGGGCCCGGCCCGGGACGGTCGGCACGGGCACCCAGCGCCCCCGGACGCCGCCCGTCGGCGTCCGGCCCGGTCGGCCGCGTCAGGCCGCGGCGACCAGCTCCGCGACGAGCGCCGGCACCGCGTGCTCGATCGGGTCGCGCAGGACCTCGTCCGCCAGCCGGTCGTAGGGCGTGGGCTCCGCGTTGACGATGACGAGCCGCGCCCCGGCCTCGACCGCGACGGACACCAGGCTCGCCACGGGCTGCACCGTCAGCGTCGTGCCGATCGCGACGAACGTGTGCGCGTCGGTCGCCGCGGCCACCGCGCGCTCCAGCGCGTCCTCGGGAAGACGCTCGCCGAAGTAGACGACGTCCGGCTTCAGGGGACCGTCGCACACGTGGCAGCCGGGGTCCGGCTCCGTCGCCAGCCGGTCGAGGACGCGCCGCGTGGGGACCTGCGTCCCGCAGCGCACGCACGACGTGGTCGCGAGCGTCCCGTGCAGCTCCACCACGCGGGACGGGTCCGCGCCCGCGGCCTGGTGCAGGCCGTCGAAGTTCTGCGTCAGCGTCGCGGCGAGCACCCCGGCGCGCTCCAGGTCGACCAGGGCGCGGTGCGCCACCGTGGGCTGCGCCGTCCACGCGGGGTGCTCGGCCCACATCCGCCAGCCGCGTGCCCGGACCTCGGGGTCACGGACGAACAGGCCGAGCTCGAGCAGGTCGGCCGCCGACGGGTCACGCGTCCAGACCCCCTGCGGCCCGCGGAAGTCGGGGATGCCGGAGGCCGTGGAGATGCCGGCACCGGTGAGCACGGTGACCGTCGGGACGTCGACGTGCGGCACGGCGGCGCTCACCCGCCCAGCGCCGCGACGACGCGGTCGACGTCGGACGCGTCGTTCCAGACGTGGAAGGCCAGTCGCACGCCGCCGCCGCGGCCCGCGACGCGCAGCCCGGCGGCGGTCAGGCGGGCGCGGCGCGTGCCGGCCTCGTCGTCCGGCAGCGAGACGATGGCCGAGCCCGCGGGCGGCAGCCCCAGCCGCTCCCGCAGCGCGTCCGCCAGACCGACGTCGTGGGCCTGCACCGCGGGGACGTCCGCCTGCGCGAACGCCTCCAGCGCCGGAGCGGCGCCCACCCAGGACAACCACGCCGGCGAGGTGTCGAAGCGGCGGGCACCGTCGGGGAGCCGCAGGTCAGTGCCGTACACCGACGCCCACGGGTCCTCGGCCGCGTACCAGCCCGCCGCCCACGGACGCAGGCGTGCCCCGGCCTCGGGGGTCGCGGTGAGGAACGCCGTGCCCCGCGGCGCGCACAGCCACTTGTACGCGGCGCACACGGTGACCTCGGCACCGCGCGACGCCGGGTCCAGCGGGTACCAGCCGGCGGCCTGCGTGACGTCGAGGACGAGGAGCGCGTCGACGTCGGCGGCCGCGGCCCGCACGGCCGCGAGGTCGACCACGCGCCCGTCGCGGGACTGCACGAGCGACGTCGCCACCGCGTCGCACCCCTCCGCGACGGCGTCCGCCAGCCGCTCGAGCGGCACCGCACGCACCTGCACGCCCCGGTCGGCGTGCACCAGGAACGGGTAGGTCACGGACGTGAAGTCGCCCTCGGGGACCACGACACGCGCACCGTCGGGCAGCGCTGCCGCCGCGAACCCGACCAGCGGGGACGCCTGCGCACCGATCGCCACGCGGTCGACGTCGACGCCCGCGATCCGCGCGTACGCCGCACGCGACGCCACCACCGCACGGTCGTACGTCGCCGGGTACGCGTCCCCGGCCGCCCACTCGTCGAGCGCCGCGCGCAGCGCGTCGGTCGTCGCGGCCAGGGGCAGGCCGCACGTCGCCGCGTCGAGGTGGCCGGGGCCCGGAGCGATCCGGGCGCGCAAGTCGGCCACGGACAGCCGGGCGGGTGCGACGGGTGAGGCGGTGGCCATGCCTCCACTGTGGCGAGTCGACCGGCCGAGCACAACGGTCGTGCTGCCGCGCGCCCCGCTGCCCGGTGCGCACGGTCCCAGGTCGTAGCGTGGGGTCATGGACGAGACCCTCGGCACCACCGTCGTCCCCGGGACCAGCCGCCAGGGACGCGGCTGCGTCGTCATGCAGGTCCGGTGGTCGGACGTCGACCTGTTCGGGCACGTCAACAACGCCGCCTTCCTGCGCTACCTCGACGACGCGCGCTTCACGCTCTTCCCCCGCATGGGGGTCGACGAGGTCGGGGCGATGACGGCCTCGCTGCTCGTCGTCGTCAAGCACGAGATCGACTACCTCGCGCCCCTCCGGTTCCGCCAGGCACCGGTCGTGGTGGAGGTGTGGGTGCCGCGGCTGGGGCGCTCGTCCGTGGACTTCGGGTACGAGATCCTCGACGGCGAGGGGCCCGACGCGGCCGTCGCGCTGCGGGCGCGCTCGCGGATGGTGCAGCTCGACCGGGCCACGCACACCCCGCGCCCGTTCTCCGACGAGGAGCGCGCGGTGTTCGAGGCGTACCCGGGGGAGTCGCCCCAGCTGCGTCCCTGGTGAGGGGCGGGACGTCGCCTCGGGCCACGGCCGTCCGCGTCAGCCGGAGGTGACGGCGGTCAGCGCCGGCGGGTGCCCGACCGCGAACGCGCCGAGCAGCCCGGGCACCGCCTTGGGCGGCGGCGGCGCGTACTCCGAGCGGGTCGACGTGCGCAGGCCGGCGCGCACCAGCGCGGTCGCGAACGTGGTCGCCGCCGTGACGCCGTCGACCACCGGGACCCCGACGGCGTCGGAGATGCGCCGGGTGTAGCCGGCCATGCCGGCGCACCCGAGCACCACGGCGTCGACGTCGTCGGCCTCGACGGCGGCCCGGCAGGCCGCGGTGACCCGCTCCAGCGCGCCGGGCGCCTCGATCTGCAGCACCGGGATCTCGCAGGCGTGCACGCCGGCGCACGCGCCGGCGAACCCGTACCGGTCCAGCAGCTCGTGCGCCCGGCCCACGGTGCGGCCCAGCGACGTCACGACGCTGAACCGCCGCGCGACCATCGTCGCCGCGTGGAACGCCGCCTCGGCGATCCCGACGACCGGGCCGCGCGCCAGCTCCCGCGCCGCGTCCAGCCCGGGGTCCCCGAAGCACGCGAGGACGTACGCGTCGACGCCGCCGGCCTCGCCCAGCCGGACCTGCTCCAGGACGCCGACCGCGGCCAGCGCCTCCTCGTAGTGGCTCTCGATCGACGCGGGACCCGTGGTGGGCTGCACGGCCTCGACCGTGACCCCGGGCCCGGCCACCACCCGGGCGGACCGACCGACCAGGTCGGTCATCGCCCGGGTGGTGTTCGGGTTGACGACCCGCAGGCGGATCTCGTCGCGCACGACCGGCCTCAGGAGCCCGTGGGGTGCGCGTGGTGGCTGACGACCGCCGGGGCGTCCTGCGTGCCGTCCGACACGTGCGGGTCGGACGCCTCGAGCCTCGGCATCTGCGGGTTGCGGCGCTCGAGCCAGACGAACATCGCGAACCCGAGCCCGCAGCCGATGAACCACGAGTACGACGCGATCCAGGTGACGTCGACCAGGCCGATCGACGCGGCGGCCTTCGGCAGGACCGCCGCGGCCACGGCCACCACGCCCGCGCCGATCACGGTGGCCACCGCGTTGCGGTTGTACCCGCGGCTGTACCAGTACCGCCCGGTGGGAGCCATGGTGAACATGTCGTCGACGTGCACGCGCTGGCGGCTGATCACGTAGTACCCGGCGATGAGGATGCCGAACAGCGGGCCGATGAGGGCGCCCAGCACACCGAGCGTGTAGTGGATCGCGTCGTCGTTGGCGTACCAGTTCCAGGGCGTCAGGACGACCGACCCGACGGCCGCGATCATGCCGCCGGTGCGCCACGAGATCCGCTGCGGCGAGACGTTGGAGAAGTCGAACGCGGGGGAGATGAAGTTGGCGACGATGTTGATGCCGACCGTGGCCGTGACGAACGTCAGGCCGCCCAGCAGGATCGCGAACGGGGTGTCGATGGCCTGCACGGTGTGGATCGGGTCGGTGATGAGCTCGCCGAACACCGGGACCGTCGCCGACGCGCAGATCACCGTGAGCAGCGAGAAGAACAGGAAGTTGATCGGCAGGCCGAGGAAGTTGCCCCGGCGCACCGCGGCGAACGAGCGGCCGTAGCGGGAGAAGTCGCCGAAGTTGAGCATCGGGCCGGAGAAGTACGACACGACGAGCGCGATGGCCGAGAGCATCACCGGGATCGAGGCCGCGAAGGTCATCGGCGGGCCGGCGGACAGGTTGAGCGAGATGTTCGACCAGCCGGCCTCGGACACCAGGTACACGGCCATGATGATCATGACGACGTAGACCGCGGGCCCGGCCCAGTCGATGAACCGGCGGATGGTCTCCATGCCGTTCCAGAACACCGCCGCCTGCGCGACCCAGAGGATCGCGTAGGAGATCCAGCCGAGCGCGCTCAGGCCCAGGAACGACGGCTCGAGCAGCGCCTGCGAGCCGGGCAGGAACTTCAGGAAGATGATGTTCAGCGCCTCGGCCGCCAGGAAGGTCTGCACGCCGTACCAGGCCACCGCGATCAGGCCGCGGATGATCGCCGGGATGTTCGCGCCGAGGACCCCGAAGACGGCGCGGTTGATGACGGGGTAGGGCACGCCGGTCTTCTGGCTCGGCTTGGCGACGAGGTTGCAGAAGACCTGCACGATGACGATGCCCACGACGAGCGCGACGAGCACCTGCCAGGAGGCGATGCCGAGCGCGAACAGCGAGCCCGCGGTGACGTAGCCGCCGACGCTGTGCACGTCGGACATCCAGAACGCGAAGATGTTGTACGACGACCAGGTCTGCTTCTGCAGCGGCGCGAGGTCCTCGTTGGTCAGGCGCGGGTCGTAGGTGGCCTTGATCTCGCCCGCGCCGATCGGCATGCCGGCGGCCTCGACCAGGTCGTGCGGCTTGGTGCCGGGCAGCGGGGCGACGGCGCTGGGCCGGCCCGTGGGTGGGGCGGGGACGTCCGTGGGGACGGCCGGGGTGTCCTGCGGAGCGGTCATGGTGGTCCTCGCACTCGGGACGTCGGGGAGGGAGCGACGAGCGGGCACCGGGGTGCCGAGGATCGGCGGAGGGCCGACCGGGGGTCCGCCCTGGCCGGGGACGGACGGGATCACGTACCGTGGGCCGACCTGAAGCGCCTGCTTCCGGTTCATCCCGAGACGTGAATCTATGACTTCACAACCGGGGGCAGGTTTCGCGCTCGTGAACTTCCTGCTTCATCCGTGGTCCCGAGGAGGTCGCCCGATGAGCACCGCGCCGGACACCGGCAGCATGCTGGCCTCGTTCGACGCCGAGCAGCTGGGCGCGCGGCTGCGCGGGCTGCGCGAGGAGCGCGGGCTGACCCTGCGTGAGGTCGGCGCGCGGCTCGGGATCTCCGCCAGCGCGGTCTCCCAGATCGAGCGCGGCGTGATGCGGCCGTCCGTGAACCGGCTCTTCGAGCTCGTCACCGCCATGGACGCCACGCTCGTCGACGTGTTCGGCGGCACCTCCGGCGCGCCCGACGTCGAGCTGTCCACGCCCGTGCCGGACGGCTACGTCGTGCGGCGCGCCGTGGAGGCCGAGCACGTGACGCTCGAGGGCGGCGTCGTCTACCGGCGGCTGTCGCCCGGCATCTCGCACGACGTGGACTTCTTCGAGTCCACGTACCCGCCGCACACGGTCGCGGGCCGGCAGCACGAGCTCGTCACGCACGTCGGCTACGAGATCGGGACGGTCGTGCGCGGCGAGCTCACCGTCGACTTCACCGACGAGCGCGTCGTGCTGCGCGCCGGCGACACCATCTCCTACGCCTGCACCACGCCGCACCGGCTGAGCAACCGGTCCGACGACGTCACGGTCGCGACGTGGCTGATCGTGCACCCGGGCGCCGGGGAGCGCTGAGGGCGGGCGGGGGCTGCCGGCGCGTCAGCCCGCGGCGTCGAGCCGTGCGGCGACGTCGGCGGGGAAGCCGCCGGTGGCCAGCGGGCCCCAGCGCTCGGGCGTGACCCGGATCAGGCTCTTGCCCTGCAGCCGCATCGCGGCGCGGTACTCGTCCCAGTCCGGGTGCTCGCCCGCGATGCAGCGGTAGTAGTCCACGAGGGCGTCCTCGGCCTGCGGCATGTGCAGCACCTCGGCGGTGCCGTCGACCTGCACCCAGGGGCCGTCCCACTCGTCGGAGAGGACGCACACGCTCACCCGCGGGTCGCGCTCGGCGTTGCGGGTCTTGGCCCGGTCGGGGTAGGTCGAGATCACGATGCGGCCCTCGTCGTCGACGCCGCCGCTGACCGGCGAGAGCTGCGACCGCCCGTCCGCGCGCGTCGTCGCCAGCAGCAGGTGGTGCCGCGGGCGCACGAAGTCCAGGAGCGTGGGGAGGTCGACCGACGTCGTCGTCGCGATGGAGCGTGCCATGGGGCGACCCTACGGCCCCGGGCGGCCGGTCCGCCGTCGGGGAGCGCCGCCCGTCGCGTCGGCGGCGGCCCGGAACGGCAGACACCCAGCACGGCCGTCGCTCGGCGCACGGCTGTCGCTCAGCGCACGACCGCCGCGACCGCGCTCACCTCGAGGAGGGCGCCCGGCACGCCCAGCCCCGCGACGTGGGCGGCGACGACCAGGGCCGGGTCGTCGGACGCGAGGAGCGGGGCGATCGCGCCGTACACCTGGTCCAGGTCCACCCCGTCGACGAGCAGCACGGTCCACTGCACGACGTCCGCGAACGTCGCACCGGCCGCCGCCAGCGCGGTGCGGACGTTCTCCAGGGCACGCACGGCCTGGGCGGCGGCGTCGCCCGCCCCGACGAGGGCGCCGTCGGCGTCGACGGCGTCCTGGCCGCCGACGTAGATCGTGGTCGCGCCGGGCGGCACGACGGCGACGTGGCTGAAGGCGGGGCTGCGGAGCAGGCCGTCGGGACGCAGGCGCTCGATCCGGGTCATACCGGGATCGTCCACCCGACCTCCGACACCCGCGGTGGGTCCCGCCCTGGCGCCCCGCCCTGTCGGTGGTGGCTGCCACGATGACGGGCATGTCCGACACCGCAGCCAGCGACCACACGCACCACGCGCTCGACTACGTCGAGATCCCGGCCACCGACCTGCTCGCCGCCAAGGAGTTCTACGGCGCGGCCTTCGGCTGGGGCTTCACCGACTACGGGCCCGGCCCGGACTACGTCGGCATCCAGGGCCCCGGGGGCACGGAGGTCGGGGGTCTCCGGCGCGACGAGGCCGTCACGCCGGGAGGTCCCCTCGTGCTCCTGTACTCGTCCGACCTGGACGCGAGCGTCGAGGCGGTGCGCGCTGCGGGCGGCACCGTCGTGGAGGGGCCCTACGAGTTCCCCGGCGGGCGTCGTTTCCACTTCCAGGACCCGAGCGGGAACGAGCTGGGGGTGTGGAGCGCACGCTGACGTGCCGGGTGCGGCCCGCGTGCCGGGCTCGTGCAGGCGGGCAGGCGTGCAGGCGTGCCGTTGCTGCGTCGTGCCGCTGTCCCGTTGCTCCGTCGTGCCGCTGTGCTCGTCACACCTCGCCCGGCAGCGCCCTGCGCACGACGAGCCGGGTCCACGAGCCCAGGTAGAGGCGGTCGCCGTCCTGGAGCTCGTGGCGCTGGCCGGGCCGGATCGGGTCCTGGGGCAGGGGCTCGCCGACCCGCGCCACGAAGGTGCCGTTGGACGACTGCAGGTCCTCGACCCACCAGCGCTGACCGTCGGTGTTGAGCTGGCAGTGCCGGCGGGAGACCCCGCTGTCCGCGCCCGCGTCGACCTGCGGCCGGATGTTGCGCGAGGCCGAGGGGCGCCCGACGAGCACGCTGCGCTCCCGCAGGGGGACGAGGACGGGCAGGCCGACCGACGGCATCGGGTCCTCCGCCTGCTGGGCGGCGTACCAGTCGGGGTCGATCCACAGCTCGGCGACCCACGCGTCGCCACCCGGCGGCGGCGGGGCGAGCGGCCCGGCGGTCGGGGCGCCGCCCGGGGACGCGACGGGTCCGGAGGCGTCGCCGGGCGAGGTGGCCGCCGTCGGGTCCGTGCCCGCCGGAGTGCCCGGCGT
>JAEWEJ010000342.1 GCA_023389455.1 Actinomycetes bacterium
GCTCCGACGTGCTCGCCGCGACCGGTGCGCGCACGGGCACGGTGCTCGGTGTCGCGCTCGTGGCCGTGGCGCTCGGCGCCGCTCTGGTCGCCTGGCGCCGTCGGACCGCTCGCCCCTGACGCCCGACGACGCCCGCACCGGCCCCGGGCCGGGCGTCGTGCGCGCGCCGCGGTCACCCCGGCATCAGAGGTCGGCGTCGGTCGGGTTGCAGCGGGTCGCCAGCATGGTCCCGGTGCCGACGTCGGGACGCCACGGCTCGAGGTTCCAGGAGGCCTTGTCCGGCGCACCCAGCACGTGGCACCAGAGCTGCGCCTGCATGGACGACGACGCGGCCTCGGGCTCGGCCGCCTGCAGCTGGGAGCTCAGCGCCTGCTGCGCGGCCAGGCTGCCGCCCCGCACCCAGTCCGCGGGGACGACCGCCAGCGACCGTCCCCCTTCCGCCTCGCCCCACGTCGCGGACGCGAGCGCCGCGGTCCCGACGACGAACGAGGCAGCACCGCCCACCGCGTCGAGCGCCAGGACCTCCCCCGCGACGCGCCAGGTGCCGCGCCCACCGTCGGCGGCCGACGGTGGGCCGAGCGCCGCGACGACGGCACCCGTGTCGTCCTGCAGCGTCGCCGACCCGTCTGCCTGGACCGCGGCACGCCCACCTCGCGGGGGCGCGACCCACGCGAGCACGCCCGCCGGACCCGTCACGCTCGCCGTCACCGCTCCGTCCGGCCCGGGCTCCCGCTGCAGCGCCGCCCCGTCGACCACGAGCACCGACCCGGCGTCCGGGGTGGCGTCCGGCGCGAGCGGCTCCCCGGCGTCGCGCACGACCCCAGGCGCGGGATCCGTGGGTGCGGCATCCGTGGGTGCGCCCGGTCCGGTCGTGGCCACCACAGGCGCGGAGCCCGAGGGCAGGGCCGAGGGCGGGGCCGAGGAAGGCGACGACGTGCCGGCACCGCACGCCCCGACGAGCAGCAACGCACCCGCGACGACCACCGCACCCACCGTCCGCCCCACGTCGCGACGGTAACGGGCCGCCGGGGAGCGTGGGGCGGCGATCGCACCCCTGGACGCTGCCCGTCCTTTGTGGAACCGTGCGGGGACCCGACGAAGGGACGCACCATGCCCGGCACCGAGCAGACCCCCGACCCGCGGGCGCTCGACGCCGCCCCGGACTTCCGGCGCCTGCCCGAGCCGGTCGCACTCGAGGACACCGTGAGCACGCAGGACGTGCGCCCGGTCCCCGACCCGGACGGTGGCCGCGACCCGGACCACGAGTGGATGCTCCGGCACGGATGACGCCGTCGGCGCCCGGGCCGGTCGGCCGCGGCGCGCGCACACCTGCGCACCGGTCGCGCCTCACGCCCCGGGACGCGAGCCTGGTGCGGCACGCCCGCCCGCCGGGCCGACCACGCCACCAGGAGGAACCCCGTGACGACGACCATCCGCCACCTCGGCCACGCGTGCGTGCGTCTCGACCGTGACGGGCAGGTGCTCGTCATCGACCCGGGGACCTTCAGCGACCCCGACGCGCTCGACGGCGCCACCGCCGTGCTCGTCACCCACGAGCACGCGGACCACGTCGACCCCGAGCCGCTCGTCGCGGCGCTCGCCGCCTCGCCCGACCTGCAGGTGTGGGGCCCGGACCCGGTGGTCGCTCTGCTGACGGGGGCCGGGGCGGATCCCGGGCGCCTGCACGCGCTGTCCGTGGGCGACCGGGTCGGGGTGGTCGACTTCGCCGTCGAGGTGCTCGGCGGGTGGCACGCGCTCATCCACCCCGACATCCCGCGGATCCACAACCTCGCCTACCTGGTCGACGGCACGCTGCTGCACCCGGGTGACTCGTTCACCCCGCCCCCGGCGGGCACGTCCGTCGAGGTCCTCTTCCTGCCGGCCGCAGGACCCTGGATGAAGATCTCCGAGGCCGTCGACTACGTGCGGCAGGTCGCGCCCGCGGTCGCCGTGCCGATCCACACCGGGATCAGCAACGAGAACGGCCTCGGCCTGATCGACCGCGTGCTCGGCGGCCTCGCGGGCGGCGCGTACCGACGCCTCGCGCCGGGCGAGACGCTCGACATCGGCTGAGGTCCGGCCCGGTCGCGTACCGGCCCGCGGCGTGCTGTGCTGCCGACGTGGACGGGTTCGAGCGGAACGGCCTGCGGTTCGACGTGCGGGACACCGGGCCGTCGCGCGATGCCCCCGTGGTGGTGCTGCTGCACGGGTTCCCGCAGGACGCGTCGGCGTACGACGCGGTGGTGCCGCTGCTGACGTCCGCCGGCCTTCGGGTGCTCGTGCCGGACCAGCGCGGGTACTCCCCCGGCGCGCGGCCGCCCGGCCGGCGTCCGTACGCCGTGCCGGAGCTGCTCGCCGACGTCGTCGCGCTGCTGGACGCCGCGGACGTCGCGCGTGCGCACGTCGTCGGGCACGACTGGGGCGGTGCTGTCGCGTGGGCCCTCGCGGCGCGGCGACCGGACCGCGTCGAGTCGCTCACCGCGCTGGCGACGCCGCACCCCGCCGCCCTGCGCCGGGGTCTGCTGCGGGGGCAGCTGCTGCGCTCCTGGTACATCGCAGCGTTCCAGCTGGCCGGGCTGCCGGAGCGCACGCTGCTCGCGGACGACGGCGCGCGGCTGCGCGACACCCTGGTCCGCAACGGGCTCGCCCCGCATCGCGCCGCGTACTACACCGCGCGCATGTGCCGGCCCGGCGCCCTGACGTCCGCGCTCGCGTGGTACCGCGCGCTGACGGTCCCCGGCGAGGGCGGTACGGCAGCCGTGCCGGTCCCCACGACGTACGTCTCGGCCCGCCGCGACCCGTTCTTCGCGCCCGCGTCCGTCGCGGCCACGGGCCGGCACGTCGACGGGCCGTTCCTGCACGTCGACCTCGACGCCGACCACTGGCTGCCGGAGCACCGGCCCGCCGACGTCGCCGCCGCGGTCCTGGGGCACGCGCGCGGCTGAGGCCCGGTCGAGGCCTGTCGGCACGCCGGAGCACGGGGACCCGTGTCACGGGTCCCCGTGCTCCGACGCACCTGGCGGGTGCCTGCCCGCGTCCGGTCGGCTAGGCCTTCGGACTGTCGGGGCCCCGGTTCGCCGTCCCCGGCGCCGCGGGCGACGGCGTCGACGGCGGGGCGTTGACGAGCAGGTTGTCGTCGGCGGTCGCCCGCTCCTCCGCGGTGCGCTTGTCCCACGTCGGCTTGCGCAGCGCGTAGAACAGCAGCGGCGGGCCGCCGAGCACGATGACGACGCCCGCGACGACGAGCGGGTAGGCGACCTCCGACAGCCCGGTGAAGCCGGACGGACGGATGAACGCCAGCACGAACGCGATCGCGCTGAAGGCGAATCCGACACCCGCGACCAGCTTCATCGCGGGCGTGCGGTACGTCCGCACCACCTGCGGCTGGGTCCGACGCAGCCGGATCGCCGACGCGAACATGATCATGTACATGATCAGGTAGAGCGCCGCCGCCATGTCGACGAGAGCGATGAAGGCGGTGTTGCCGTTCGGCACGAGGACGAACAGCAGCGCCAGCAGCGTGACGATCCCGCCCTGCACCATCAGGATGCCCACCTGCACCCCGGCCTTGTTGCGCCGCTGCAGGGCAGGGGGCAGCAGGCCGGTGTGGGCCGCGGCGAGCAGCCCGCGCGAGGGCCCCGCGATCCACGTCACGACGGACGCGAACGCCCCGAGGGCGATGAGCAGCGAGACCACCGGCGTGCCCCAGGCCATGCCCCAGTGGTCGAAGAACTGCTGGAAGGCGAGGTTGATGCCGTTGGTCACCCCGAGGTCGCCCTTCGGGACGGCCACGGAGATCGCGATGGTCGGCAGGATGAACACCAGGAGGATGAGGACCGTGGCGGCCGCGATCGACCGGGGGAAACCCTTGCCGGGGTTCTTCAGGTCGTTGGCGTGGACCGCGTTGACCTCCATGCCGGCGTACGCGAGCACGTTCGACACGATGAGCACGATCGACGCGATGCCCGTCCAGGGCGGGATCACCGCCGAGGCCTCCAGCGAGGTCTGCGACGGTTCGCCGGTGGCCAGCCAGATGCCGCCGAAGACGATCAGGAGCAGCGCCGGCAGCAGCGTGCCGAAGATGCCGCTCCACGAGCCGACCTTGGCGAACAGGTTGCCTCCGGCGAGCGTGATGAGGGTCGAGCCCCAGTACAGGACGAGGATCACGACCGCCGTGTAGACACCGTTCGAGACGAGCCGCTGGTCGCCCACGACGAACGACAGGCTGGCCGCGATGAACGCGATCTGCGTGGGGTACCAGACGACGTTCTGGATCCACTGCAGCCAGATAGCGAGGAACCCGACCCTCTCGCCGTACGCCTCACGCGCCCAGGTGAAGACGCCGCCCTTCCACCCCGTGGCGAGCTCGGCCGCGACCAGCGCGGTCGGCACGAGGAACACGATCGCCGGGATGACGAACAGCGTGACGGACCCCAGCCCGTACGTCGCGATCGCCGGCAGCGACCGCAAGGACGCCACCACCACGACCGTGAGCATCGAGAGCTGGAGCACGGACATGAACTTCGCGGGGCCGGCCGCGGGCGCGCCGATCGCCGGGCCGGTGTGACCGGCAGGCCGGCGCGACCCCGGCTTGCCGTAGGGGTGCGGCGCGACGTGGTCGGCGCTCGGGGCGTGCGTGCCGTCGGCACGCACGTAGGTTCCAGCGTCCCCGGGCACGGGGACGCTGCGGGTGGTCGACATGACAGCCTCCGTCCGTGCGTCAGTGGTGGAAGCCGGAGCGCTGCCTCTCGGTGGGCATCGGTCCGGTGAGGGCATCGAGGTAGGCGACCTCCTCACGCAGGTCGTCCAGGAAGGCCGAGGCCAGGTCGTGGCTGAACCCGTTGCGCACCACGATCCGCTGCACCGTGACGTCGGGGAGGTCGTCCGGCATCGGGTACGCCGGGACGAGCCAGCCCTTGGTGCGCAGACGGTCGGACAGGTGGTAGAGGTTCCAGTTCGTCGTGTACCCCTCGCGCAGCCGCCAGGCGAACACCGGGATGTCCGAGCCGTCGTTCCACAGCTCGAACGCCGGCATCTTCGCGATCTCGTCCGCCAGGTAGCGCGCGACGTCGTGCGACGTCTGCTGGACCGCCGTGTACCCGGCCCGGCCGAGGCGGAGGAACAGGTAGTACTGCAGCAGGACCTGAGCACCGGGCCGCGAGAAGTTCAGCGCGAACGTCGGCATGTCACCGCCGAGGTACGACACCCGGAAGACGAGGTCGTCGGGCAGCGACTCCAGGTCACGCCAGACCACCCACCCGAGACCCGGGTAGACAAGGCCGTACTTGTGGCCGGAGGTGTTGATCGACGCGACCCGCTCGACGCGGAAGTCCCACTCCAGGTCGGGCTGGACGAACGGAGCGACCATGGCACCCGACGCGCCGTCGACGTGGATCGGCACGTCGAGGCCCGTCGCCTCCTGGATGCGGTCGAGCGCGGCGGCGATCTGCTTCACCGGCTCGTACATGCCCGTGTACGTCACGCCCATGATCGCGACGACACCGATCGTGTTCTCGTCGACGTACTTCTCCAGGTCGTGCCCGTCGAGGACCTTGTGGTCCCACGAGATCGGCACGTAGCGCGCCTCGACCTCGAAGTAGTTGCAGAACTTCTCCCAGCACACCTGCACCGCGCTGGACAGCACGAGGTTGGGCCGGTCCGTGGGCTTCCCGGCGGCACGCCGCGCGTGCTGCCAGCGCCGCTTGAGCGCCAGACCGCCCAGCATCGCGGCCTCGGACGAGCCGATCGTCGAGGTCCCGATCGTGTGCTCGGGGTCAGGCGCGTGCCACAGGTCGGCGAGCATCGTCCAGCACCGCGTCTCGACGGCCGCGGTCTGCGGGTACTCGTCCTTGTCGATCATGTTCTTGTCGGCGGCCTCGAGGTACAGCCGCGACGCGTACTCGTCCATCCACGTGCCCACGAACGTGGCGAGGTTGAGGCGAGCGTTGCCGTCCAGCATCGCCTCGTCGTGGACGATCTGGTAGGCCGTGGCCGGTAGTGATTCCTCGTCCGGCAGTCTGAACTTCGGGACAGCCGTGGCCTCGCCCGGACGGGCGAAGACCGGGTTCAGCTCGACCACGTCGGGTTCGTCGTGGCGACGAGCCGCTCGGCGAGTGTTCGTAACCATGGTGGTTCCCCCTGTGAGCTACGAGCTCGCGGGCGCGAGCCCGTGTTTTCACGATATGACTGGTCCCAGATCGGATTCCTGCCCGAAGGTCCTAGTTCTCGCGCGGGTGGAGGGGCTTTCCTCTCGGCCGCGGCCGAGCGGCTCGACGCGCGGGCCCGCACGTCCCGAGCAGTCACCCCGGCCGGCACCTCCCCGACCGACCACGGCTCGGTCGGCTCGACGTCGCCTGACGTCAACGCACGGAGCTGGGTCTCGACGGGTGTCCAGCCGCGGGCCCGGACGGTGAGCCGGACGTCGCCGAGCAGGGCGGTGAGTGCGGCGGCACGCTCCGCGACCGTCGCGGCGGCGTCGTTGCCGACGTCCTCGAAGACCTCGGTGACGACCTCGCCGTCGGTGCGCTGCGCCCAGCCGCCGACGACCCGGCCGTCGACCCAGACCGCCGGCCCGGCGTTGCCGTTGCGGTCGTGGACAGGGAGCGTTGCTGGCCGAGCACGTGGTCGCGGTGGGCCCAGGCCATCGCGGCCGGGTCGAACGCGGGCAGCAGCGCGACCCACGGCTCGGCCGGGGCGTCGGGCTCGTCGTCGGCGGCGAGCCGGACGCCCGGCGACCCGTCCTCGAGCACGACGTCCACGGTGTCGAGAGCCGCGAGCGCGTCCTTCGCCCGCCGCACGGTCCAGCCGGTCCACCACCGCAGGTCGTCCGGGCGCGCGGGGCCGTGGGCGTGCAACCACAGCCCGGCGAGCCGGGCGGCCGCCGCGGCGGAGTACGGGGCCGGCCCGAGGTCCCGCCGTCCCATGGGCGTCGTCCACGTGAACTGGGTCGACGCCCAGCCACCGGTCGGTCGCGCCCGCAGCACCCGCTCGGCGTCGCACGCCCAGGCCTCGGGGCGCGACCTGACGCGCTCGTCGGGCGCCCTGGCGGACCACCTCGAACGGGGCCCGCCCGGACACCCGGCCCTCGATGCCGGCCGTGACGAACTCCTCGGCGCGAGCTGTTCGACGGTCTCGAGGCCGGGTGCACGCGTGACCCCGTCGGCCGACGACGTGCCGGACGGCGGGGACCCGTGTCACGGGTCCCCGCCGTCCGGCCGTCCGCTAGCTCGTCGCGGGCCGGCCGGTGCCCGGCTGCCCCGTTCCCGGAGGCGGGGGTGACGACCCCGCGGAGGAGGGTGCCGACCCCGCGGGTGCGGGGTTGACGAGCACGCTGTCAGTGGTCGCGCGCTCCTCCGCGGTGCGCTTGTCCCACGTCGGCTTGCGCAGCGCGTAGAACAGCAGCGGCGGGCCGCCGAGGACGATGACCACCAGTCCCACGACGAGCGGGTACCCCACCTCGGAGAGGCCGGTGAACCCCGACGGCCGGATGAACGCGAGCACGAACGCGATGGCGCTGAAGGCCAGCCCGACGCCGGCGACGAGCTTCATCGCCGGTGTCCGGTACGTGCGGACGACGTGCGGCTGCGTACGACGCAGCCGGATCGCCGCGGTGAACATGAGCATGTACATGATCAGGTACAGCGCGGCGGCCATGTCGACGAGCGCGATGAACGCGGTGTTCCCGTTCGGCACCAGGACGAACAGCAGTGCCAGCAGCGTCACGATGATGCCCTGGACACCGAGGATGCCGACCTGCACACCGGCCTTGTTGCGACGCTGGAGCGCCGGCGGGAGCAGGCCGGTGCGGGCCGCGGCCAGCAGACCGCGCGACGGACCGGCGATCCACGTGACGACCGACGCGAACGCCCCGAGCGCGATCAGCAGGGAGACCAGCGGCGTCCCCCACGCGATGCCCCAGTGGTCGAAGAACTCCTGAAAGGCCAGGTTGATCCCGTTGGTGACGCCCAGCTCCTTCTTGGGCACGGCGACCGAGATCGCGATGGTCGGCAGGATGAACACCAGCAGGATGAGGCCGGTCGCGATCGCGATCGACCGGGGGAACCCGCGGCCGGGGTTCTTCATGTCGTTGGCGTGCACGGCGTTGACCTCCATCCCCGCGTACGCGAGGACGTTGGACACGATGAGCACGATCGACGCGATGCCCGTCCACGGCGGGATGACGGCGGACGCCTCGAGCGGCGTCTCCGACTTCTCGCCGGTGGTCAGCCAGATCGCGCCGAAGACGATGAGCATGACCGCGGGCAGGAGCGTGCCGAAGATGCCGCTCCACGACCCGACCTTCGCGAACAGGTTGCCGCCCGCGAGCGTGATGAGGGTGGACCCCCAGTACAGGACGAGGATGACCACGGCGGTGTACAGGCCGTTGTTCGCCAAGCCCTGGTCGTTGATGACGAACGACAGGCTCGCCGCGATGAACGCGATCTGCGTCGGGTACCAGACGACGTTCTGGATCCACTGCAGCCAGATGGCGACGAAGCCGACGCGCTCCCCGAACGCCTCGCGCGCCCACGTGAAGACGCCCCCCTTCCACCCGGTCGCGAGCTCGGCGGCGACGAGGGCCGTGGGCACGAGGAACACGATCGCGGGGATGACGAACAGGGTCACGGACCCGAGCCCGTAGGTCGCGATCGCCGGGAGGGAGCGCAGCGACGCGACCACCACGACGGTGAGCATCGCGAGCTGCAGGACGGACATGTAGGTCGCGGGACCGACGGCCGGCGCGCCGATCGCGGGGCCGGTGTGACCGGGCGGCGTGCGCGCGCCCGGCTTGCCGAACGGGTGCGGCTTGACGTGGTCGGCGGACGGCGCGTGCGTGCCGTCGGCCCGGACGTGCGGGCCGGTGCCTCCGGACGCGGGCGTGCTGCTCTGCGTCGACATAGCTGTCCCCCTCACCTGTCCGGGCTCAGTGGTGGAAGCCGGAGCGGTGGCCCTCGGCCGGCATGGGACCGGTCAGGGCATCGAGGTAGGCGACCTCGTCGCGCAGGTCGGCGAGGAACGCCGACGCGAGGTCGTGGCTGAACCCGTTGCGCACCACCACGCGCTGCACGGTGAGGTCCGTCAGGTCCGCCGGCATCGGGTAAGCGGGCACCAGCCAGCCCTTCGTGCGGAGCCGCTCGGAGAGGTGGTAGAGGTTCCAGTTGGCGGTGTGCCCCTCGCGCAGGCGCCACGCGAAGACCGGGATGTCCGAGCCGTCGTTCCACAGCTCGAACGCGGGCATCTTCGCGATCTCACCGGAGAGGTACAGGGCGACGTCGCGGGACGTCCGCTGCACCGTCTCGTACCCCTTCCGGCCGAGCCGGATGAACAGGTAGTACTGCAGGAGCACCTGGGCACCGGGCCGCGAGAAGTTCAGCGCGAACGTCGGCATGTCGCCACCGAGGTACGACACCTTGAAGACCAGGTCCTCGGGCAGCGACGCGACGTCCCGCCACACCACCCAGCCGAGCCCGGGGTACACCAGCCCGTACTTGTGGCCCGAGGTGTTGATCGACGCGACCCGCGGGACGCGGAAGTCCCACTCCAGGTCGGGCTGGACGAACGGCGCGATCATGCCGCCGGACGCCCCGTCGACGTGGATGGGGACGTCGAGGCCCGTCGACTCCTGGATGCGGTCGAGCGCGGCGGAGATCTGCGCGACCGGCTCGTACATGCCGGTGTACGTGACGCCCATGATCGCGACGACGCCGATCGTGTTCTCGTCGACGTACTTCTCCAGGTCGTGCCCGTCGAGGACCTTGTGCTCCAGCGAGATCGGCACGTACCGCGCCTCGACCTCGAAGTAGTTGCAGAACTTCTCCCAGCACACCTGCACCGCGCTGGACAGCACGAGGTTGGGCCGGTCCGTGGGCTTGCCGGCCTCGCGCCGCGCGTGCTGCCAGCGCCGCTTGAGCGCCAGCCCACCGAGCATGGCCGCCTCGGAGGAGCCGATGGTCGACGTGCCGATCGTGTGCTTCGGGTCCGGCGCGTGCCACAGGTCGGCGAGCATCGTCCAGCACCGCGTCTCGACGGCCGCCGTCTGCGGGTACTCGTCCTTGTCGATCATGTTCTTGTCGGCGGCCTCGATGTACAGCCGCGCCGCGTGGTCGTCCATCCACGTGCCGACGAAGGTCGCGAGGTTGAGCCGCGCGTTCCCGTCGAGCATCGCCTCGTCGTGGACGATCTGGTAGGCCGTCTCCGGCAGCGCCTCGTCCGACGGGAAGTCGAACTTCGGGACGGCCGTGGACTCCCCCGGCCTGGCGAAGACCGGATTGAGCTCGACGACCTCGGGCTCACCCTCGTGCCGCTCGGCTCGACGCGTGTTCGTGACCATGCTCAGCCCCCCGCTGACGTGGCCCCGCGGACGTGGGGCCTGTTTGTCGACGGTAAGTCGGGAACGGCAGGTGTGCACAGGGAGGGGCGAAGGGCCTGGTCACCGTCCTGGCCGGTGACGAGCCGACAGCGTTCGACGGGGCTCGTCGGACCCCGTCGGGGGGACCGCGCGGTCCGTCAGGCGCCCTGACGGACCACCTCGAACGGCGCGCGCCCGGACACCCGGCCCTGGATGCCGGCGGTCACGAAGTCCTTCGCACGGGCGACAGCCGCACCGACCTCGGCGCCCTTCGCGAGCTCGGCGGTGATCGCGGCGGCCAGGGTGCACCCCGCACCGGCCACCCGCTCCTCGCCGACCTTCGGGGTGCGGAGCACGGTGACCTCGTCGTCCGCCACGAGCACGTCGACCGCGTCCTCGCCCGGCAGCTCGACGCCGCCCTTGGCCACGACGTACCGCGGGCCGAGCTGCTGGATGCGGCGGGCGGCCTCGGTGAGCTGCTCGACCGTCTCGATCGTGTCCATGCCGGACAGCGCACGCGTCTCGAAGAGGTTCGGCGTGACGACCGTCGCCAGCGGGACGATCTGCTCGCGCAGGGCGTTGTCCGTGTCCAGCGCCGCACCCGGCTCCTGGCCCTTGCAGATGAGGACCGGGTCGAGCACGACGTGCCGCCACGGCTGGCGGCGCAGGCCCTCGGCCACGACGTCGATGGTCGCGGGCGTGCCGAGCATGCCGATCTTCACGACGTCGAGGTCGTACGCGGCAGCCGCGGCCTCCATCTGCGCGGCGATGACCTCGGGCGGCACGGGGAAGAACCGGTGCCCCCAGTCGTTCGCGGGGTCGAAGGAGACGATGCACGTGAGCGTGCCGAGGCCGAAGGCGCCGAGCTCCTGGAAGGTGCGCAGGTCCGCCTGGATGCCGGCGCCGCCGGTCGCTTCGGATCCGGCGATGACGTAGGCGAGGTCGACCACGGGGTGCTCCTGGGAGGCTGGTGTGCGGGGTGTCGGCTCCAGCCTAGGCACCACGGCGGGGGTGCCGAGGGCCGCCGGGGCGTGCCACCCGTCGATCAGAGGGCCGAGGGCTCGTCACCGGCGGCGCGCCGCTCGTCCAGCACGCGCAGCGCACGCTTCGGCGCCCGGCGGCGCCACGCGGACTCCAGCAGCTCCGCAGCGTGGTCCCAGTCGGGGTCGCTCGCTGGGTCGACGAGCATGCCGACCCAGCCGTGGGCGCCGTCGTAGTCGGGCACGAAGAAGCGTGTCGGGTCCTGCGCGACCAGCTCGCGCTGCTCCTCGTGCGTCGTGCCGATCCGCAGCGCGAGCCGCCCGTCGTCGTGGTGGTCGACGGTGAGCCCGGCGAACCGGCGACCGCCCAGGAGGACCGCGGAGTGACCGTGCTCGCTGCGCCGCTGCACGCTCACCTCGGGCAGGGGTGCGACGACCTCGGCGAGGCGCGTCCGCGCGGCCTCGGCGTCGTCAGCCGTCCACGAGGTGCCCATAGGGGCACGCTAGCGACACGTCGTCGCTGACGCGCGACGGTCACGCACGGCGCCCGCACGTCCTGCCGTGCGGGGCCGGCTCAGACCGGTGCCGACGACCACCCGGCGACGTGCAGCCGCTCGACGGCGTCGAGCAGGATGTCCAGGGCGAAGGCGAACTCGGCGTCGTCGTCGCACCCGGCCCCGGCGTGCGAGGCCGTCGTCGCCATGCGGACGATCGCGGGGTACGTCGCCGCCAGGTCCGCCATCACACGGCTGCGCTCCGCGGGGTCCTGCGGGAGTGCGGGCGTCGGCAGCACGTCGCGCGTCAGCCCCCACATGCGCGTGCTGAGCGCGTGCATCGCGTGGTGCACCAGGTCGGCCGACAGGCCGCCCGCGAACATGATGCCCATGAGCGAGTCCATGTAGGCCAGGACCGCGGGGCCGGCCGTCGTCCGCGTCTCGACGGCCGACTGCGCCCACGGGTGCGCCGTCATGACCTGGCGTGCCGACAGGATCCGCGTGCGCAGCGCCTGCTTCCACGGCTGCCCCGCCGGTGCCGGCGCGATCTCGGCCACGATCCGCTCGACCATCCCGTCGACCAGCTCCTCGCGGTGGGCGACGTGCTTGTAGAGGGCCATCGGCGTGACGTCGAGCGCGTCGGCGAGCCTGCGCATGCTCATCGCCTCGAGCCCGACGTCGTCCGCCAGCGCGACGGCGGCGTCGAGCACGCGGGCACGGTCGAGGGGCGGGCGGGTCACGGGGGTTGACACGTATACAACGTATACCTACGGTGGTCGAACGTCGGTATACGGCGTACACCTCCGACGATCGGCTCCCCATGCCCCGCGCTCAGCGCACCCTCGCCCGCGCCGCCGGCGCGCTCTACCTCTCGACGCACGTCACGTCCGTCACGGCCGTGGTCGCCTACGAGCACGGCGCACTGCGCCTGGGCGTCCTGCTCGAGGTCGTCCTCGCCCTGGGCTGCCTCGGCACCGGCGTGCTGCTGCTCGAGCTGCTGCGCCCCTACGGCCCCGTGCGCGCCACGACGTTCGCACTGCTGCGCACCCTCGAGGCGGCCGTCATCGCCGCCGGGACGCTGCCCATGCTCGCGCTCGCGTGGAACGAGCCCGCGGCACCGGACATCGCGACCACGCTGACCGACCTGCACACGGCGGCGTTCCTCGTCGGGCAGGGCCTGGTCATCAGCGTCAACACCGTCGTGCTCGGGTGGCTGCTCGTCGGCTCCGGCGTGGTGCCACGCGCCCTCGGCGTCCTCGGCGTCACGGGCGGCGTGCTCGTGCTCGCCGGCAACCTGGGCCAGCTGTCCGACGTCATCCCGCAGGGTGGCGCCGTCGCCGGGCTCAGCGCCGTCCCGGTGTTCGCCTTCGAGATCTGGTGGGCCGTCCTGCTCCTCACGCGCGGGCTGCGCCCGAGGCCCGCGGCGGGAGGCACCCCCGGCCCGCGTCCGGGACAGCGCGTCAGCGCGCCGGCATCGTGAACAACGCGACCCGCACCTGCGCCGGGTCGCCCGCGGCGAGCACGCGGACCTGGTCGACGCGCTCGCGGTGGCGTCGGGCGTCGCGAACCCCGAGGTGGGCGCGGCCGGTCCTCCCGTGCACGCCGTGAGCACGGACGCGGCGAGGACCGCGTAGCGCGTGGCTCCGGGGCGCTCGTGCACCGTCATGCTGCGTCTCTCCTCGAGGTGATCGTCACCGGCGGCCGTGACCCGGCGACGCCGGCACCGGCACCGGACCCAGCCGCCCGCACCACCGGCACCCGGCACGCCGCTGCGCTGCTCAGCGCTCCGGCATCGTGTACAGCGCGACGTGCACCGCTCCGGACGGGACGTCGAGCAGCACCCGGATCTGCTGCCGCATGTCGCTCGGCCGGCTCGCCTCGCACACCCGGGCGTCCGCAGGCGCCTGGGCGACCCCGTAGAGCGCGAGCTCGTCCGCGTCGAGGCCCAGCGAGACGCGCGGCGCACCGATGCCCGCGTCCACGCACATCTCCTCGACCTCGTCCTCCGTCGCCGTGAACGTCACCAGCCACGCGTCGGTCATGGTGTCGTCGGCGCGCGGCTCGGCCGCCGCGTCCGACGCCCCCGCCGGCAGCGCGAGACCGTAGGACTCCAGGACACCCGTGGGGTCCTGCACGTCCGCGGTCGGCGCAGGGGACGACGGCTGCGTCGACGCCGTCGGGGACGGGGTCCGCCCGGAGGGCGCCGCGTCCTGCCCGCCGCACGCGGCCACGAGCAGCACCGCGGTCAGGGCGCCCGCGACGGCGAGCAGCCGCACGGCGGTGCGGCCTCGGGAGGTGGTGGTCATCGTGCTCCTCTTCTCGAGCTGACGGCGGACTGGCCCGTCGCGGTGAACTCCTGCGCCAGCCCGGCGCGGTGCAGCTCGGCGAGCTGCTCGTCGGTGACGGTGAACGGACCGATGTCCGTCGACTTGCCGCCGTCCCAGTTGTACTGGTCGCGCAGCAGCATCGACGTCGTCGTCTCGTACGTCCACCGCGGCTCGGTCTCGGTCGGCGGGTACACGGTGACCTCGCCGACCACGGACCACTGGATCCCGCCCATCGCGTAGAACCAGTCCTGGCTGAGGTCCTTCGTGACGTAGAAACCGGTCCAGGGCGACGTCAGCGGGTAGGTGACGGGCCCGTCGACCCCGTCCTCCTGGGCGCGCAGCACCGCGGTGACACCCATCTCGTCCTGCAGGTCCGTGTACTCCTGGCCCAGCGCAGGCACGTCGGCCAGCAGCCGGTCGACGTCCTGCAGCAGCGGCTCACCACTGTTGCCGAGGAAGTGCAGGAGGTTGCGCGACGCGTTCGGCCACGTGCCCGAGAGCGCGTTCGCGCCCGCCTCCGCGGCGAACTTCGTCGCGTGGTTGCCGGGTCCGGCACCTTCGGAGTCGTACTCCCCCGCGCCGGCGTCCACGGCCTGCCACGGGGGCGGCTCGGGCACGGGCACGCTCTCGCCCGGCACCGGGTCCCCGAGACCCGGCGACCCCTGCGAGCCGCCGGTCGTCGGCTCGGGTCCGGGCGAGGGCTCCGTCCGCCCGCGGTCGTCGCGCCTGCTGTCGCGCGCGTCGCGCGCGGTGTCACGCCGGTCGGCGTCGGAGCCGTCCGCCCCGGTGCCGTCCTGCGTGCCGCCCGCGGGGGCGGGCGGCGCCTCGGCCGCGCAGGCGATGCCGTCGATCCCGCAGAACGCCGCGCCGATCGCGCTCGTCAGGGCCGGACCCACCCGCGCGGCGCCCGCGACCACCGCCCCGACGAGGACCACGGCGACGACCACGACACCGACGTACTCGGCGGTGCTGATGCCCCGGTCGTCGCGACGCACGGCGGCGGCCGGACGCCGGACGAGGCGCAGGAGGGTCACGACGGGACAAACTACCCCACGCCGGTCGCCGCCTCCGCCTCGTCGGTGCAGGTCACCCCCGGTGGTGCTTCTCCGGGATCGGCGCCTCGCCGCTGGCCCGCTGCGCGCGGTAGTACGCCCGCGCCTCGTCCTGCCGCACCTGCTCCTGCCCCGACGCGATGGGCGCCCGCAGGTGCTCCGGCCCGTAGCCGAACGCGTCGACCAGGTCCTGCGCGTGCGGCCGCAGCCGCGCCAGCAGGCGCTCGATGTACGACGTGACGGTGCGGGCGCGCCCGGCGGACAGGCGCCCGTTGACCAGGTACCACGCGAGGTTGCGCTCGACGAGCGTGAGCCCGAACAGGTCACGCACCCACGTGAGGACCTGCTTCGTGCCCGGGTCCTCGACCCGCTCGACGGCCCGCGTGAACGCCTCCCACTGCACGCGCTCGGCGTGCGCGCGGGCTGCCTCGATGAGCTCGTGCTGGTGGGCGTTGAACAGGTCCGCGGCCTTCTCCGGGCTCATCTTGCGGGCCGGCGCCAGCGCCTGCGCGACGTGCGCGACCATCGTCTCGACGCGGTCGGTGAGCAGGTCGCGCTGGGTCTGCGGGTCACGCAGCTGGCCCACGGACCGGCGGGCGTCGCCGCGGTCCCCGAGGGTCTGGACGGCCCGGATCAGCGGCGTGCGGTGCATCGCGGCGTCGGCGACGCGGTCGACGACGAACCGCGCCAGGTCACCGCGGTCGGCCTGCGTGACCTTGAGCGCCTTGGCGTAGTCCCCGAGCAGCCGCTTGGCGACGAGCTGGTACAGCACGGTGTTGTCACCCTCGAACGTCACGTACACGTCGAGGTCCGCGTGCAGCCCCGTCAGGCGGTTCTCCGCCATGAAGCCCGCACCGCCGCACGCCTCGCGGCACGTCTGCAGCGTGCGCAGCGCGTTCCACGTGGACGTGGGCTTGAGCGCCGCGGCCAGCGTCTCGAGGTCCTCGCGGTTCTCCGGGGTGTCGCCCCGGCCGGAGAACACCTCGTCGAAGGCGGCGAGCAGCTCCTCGTGGGCGAACGCCGTGGCGTACGCGTCCGCCACCAGCGGCAGCAGGCGGCGCTGGTGCTGGCCGTAGTCGAGCAGCACGACCTCCTCGCCGGTGCCGCCGGCGAACTGCCGGCGCTGGTTGGCGTACGTCACCGCGATGGCCAGGGCGATCTTGCTCGCGTTGGCGGCGGCGCCGTCCAGCGAGACCCGCCCCTGCACGAGCGTGCCGAGCATGGTGAAGAAGCGCCGGCCCGGGCTCTTGATCGGCGAGGAGTACGTGCCGTCGGGGGCGACGTCGCCGTAGCGGTTGAGCAGGTTGGTGCGCGGGACGCGGACGCCGCTGAAGTGCAGGCGGCCGTTGTCGATGCCGTTGAGGCCGCCCTTGACCCCGTCGTCCTCGCCGCCGATCCCGGGCAGGAACTCCATCGTCTGCGGGTCGCGGATCGGCACGTAGAACGCGTGCACGCCGTGGTTGACGCGCGGGCCGCCGGGCGCGGCCGTCACCAGCTGCGCGAACACGACGGCCGCCGTGCCGTGCACCGCCGCGTTGCCGAGGTAGCCCTTCCAGGCCGCGCGGAACGGCGTGTGGATGACGAACTCCTGCGTCTGCGCGTCGTACTCCGCGGTCGTCCCGATCGACGCGACGTCGGAGCCGTGGCCCGCCTCCGTCATCGCGAACGCGCCCGGGACCTGCAGGTGCATCGCGTCGGACAGGAACGTGTCGTGGTGGTGCGCCGTGCCCAGGTGCAGGATCGCCGAGGCGAACAGCCCCCACTGCACGCCGGCCTTGATCTGCAGCGACGGGTCGCCGGCGACGAGCTCCTCGAAGCGCGCGAGCGAGCCGCCGTGGTCGTCGGCGCCGCCCAGGTGCGCAGGGAAGGAGCGCAGGACGTCGTGGTCGGCCTCGAGGGCCCGCAGCTGCGCGAGGACGCGCTCGCGGTGCTCGGCCACCGACTGGCCCTCGATCTTCTGGAAGAACGGGTCCGCGGTGACCGCGCGGGCCTCGCGGCGCAGCTGCGCGTACTGCCCCAGCAGCAGGTTCTCCAGCGCGGCGACGTCGACGCGCGGAGGCGTGGCGGCGACGACGGGACGGGACGTGGGGCGGTCGGTGGTGGTGGTCATCGCTGCTCCCTGGTGGTGTGCCCGGCGTCGTCGCCGGCCGTGTGCTGCTGCTCCGCCGGGTGGGCGGGGGTGCGGGGACGGGTGTCGAGGGGGGGGGTGCCGACCGGGGCCGGCTGCGCAGGTGGCCGCGGGTGGGTGCGGGCGAGCAGCCCCACCGGCCCGGCCCACAGCCACGCGGCGACCTGGGCGGTGAGGGTCTCGCGGTCCGGGGTGCCCGGCTCGGCACGGTGGGCCAGCCACCACTCGCCGGCGCCGCGGACGAACCCGACGGCGCCCGCGGCCCAGGACTCGGCGAGCGCGACGGTCACCGGGTCCGGCCCGGTGTCGGACTCCTCGGCCTCCGGGCGGCGTGCGACACGGACGTCGTCGCGGTCCTCCGTGAGGCCGCGGGCGAAGGGCGCCGCGACGAGGGCCGTGACCGAGTCGAGGAAGTGGCCCAGCGGCCCGCCGGACTCCACCGAGCCGTCACGCGTCACGAACGCGTACACGTGCGGCGACGACTCGATCATCTCGAGGTACACCGCGACCATCGCGCGCAGGCCGTCGCGGGGCGTGGGTGCCACGCGCAGCACGCCCTCCAGGGCCCCGCGGATCTGCAGGACGACCGCCTCCGCGACCGCGATCTGCAGGCCGGTCTTGTCGGTGAAGTACCGGTAGACGATCGACTTGGAGGTGCCCGCGGCGGCCGCGATCTCCTCCATCGAGACGTCGGGGCCGCGGTGGTGCACGGTCTTGCGCGCGACCCGCACGAGCTCGGCACGGCGGGCCTCGCGGTGGTCGGCCCAGCGCGTCGAACGGCCGTCCGCGGGGGCGTCGTCGTCGGTCCCGACGGCCGGGTCGCGGGTCGGCGGAGCGGGCGGCGGCACGACGTGCCGGGCCGGCGCATCATCGCGCGATCGGTTCGAGGAGGTCGCCATCGACGCTCCCGGAGTGACGGGGCTCACGCAACCGAAGGTATCAGGTACTGTGAGTTCCGGACACCCTTCCGGGACGAACGTCCCTCCCGCCAGGGACCGGGTCCCGCGAACGACCGCACGTCACCGACGCCGATGCGAGAGGGAACGCCAGATGGCCACCCGCAAGCCGAGCACGTCCCCCGCCACGCCGACCACGCCCGCCGCCCTGCCGCGCACCGCGTACGTGCTCGGCGGCAACCGGATCCCCTTCGCCCGGGCGGGGGGCAGGTACGCCCAGGCGAGCAACCAGGACATGCTCACCGCCGCGCTCGACGGCCTCGTCGCCCGCTACGGGCTGCAGGGCGAGACGATCGGTGAGGTCGCCGCCGGGGCCGTGCTCAAGCACAGCCGCGACTTCAACCTCACGCGCGAGGCCGTGCTCGGCTCGGCGCTGGCCGCCACGACGCCCGCGTACGACGTGCAGCAGGCGTGCGCGACCGGCCTGGAGACCGTCGTCTCGCTGTCCAACAAGATCCGCCTCGGCCAGCTCGAGTCCGCGATCGCCGGCGGCGTCGACACGACGTCCGACGCGCCCATCGCCGTCAGCGACCGCCTGCGCCGCGTGCTGCTCGACCTGTCGCACGCGAAGACGCCGCAGCAGCGGCTCAAGGCGGTCGCCCGGCTGCGCCCCAAGGACCTCGCCCCGGCGACGCCCCGCACGTCCGAGCCGCGCACCCACCTGTCGATGGGTGAGCACCAGGCCCTGACCACCGCGCAGTGGGGCATCACGCGCGAGGCGCAGGACGAGCTCGCGCTGCGCAGCCACCAGCGCCTCGCCGCCGCGTACGACGCCGGGTTCTTCGACGACCTCGTCACCCCCTACCGGGGCCTGACCCGCGACGCGAACCTGCGCGCCGACTCCTCGCTCGAGAAGCTCGCGAAGCTCAAGCCGACGTTCGGCCTCGGCCTGGACGCCCCGGCCACCATGACGGCCGGCAACTCCACGCCCCTGACGGACGGCGCGTCGACGGTGCTGCTCGGTTCCGCGCAGTGGGCCGCCTCCCACGACCTCACGCCGCTCGCCGCGGTCCTCGACGCCGAGGCCGGTGCCGTCGACTTCGTGCACGGCGTCGACGGGCTGCTCATGGCCCCGGTGTTCGCCGTCCCGCGGCTGCTCGCGCGGCACGGGCTGCGGCTGGAGGACCTCGACTACGTCGAGATCCACGAGGCGTTCGCGTCGACCGTGCTCACCACGCTGGCCGCGTGGGAGTCGGCCGAGTTCGGCCGCGAGCGCCTGGGGCTGGACGGCGCGTTCGGCACCGTCGACCCCGCGCGGCTCAACGTGCACGGGTCGTCGCTGGCCGCCGGGCACCCGTTCGCCGCGACAGGCGGGCGCATCGTCGCCACGATCGCCAAGGAGCTGCACGCCCGACGCGCCGCCCAGGTGGCCGCCGGCGACGACTCCCCCGTCCGCGCGCTCGTCTCGATCTGCGCGGCCGGCGGCCTGGGCCTCACCGCCCTCCTCGAGGCAGCCTGACCGGCGTCAGCCGCCCCGCCCGCACCCTGCCGGGAGCGGGCCACCCAGCCGGACCCGACGACGCAGGAGTCGTGATGACCGACCGCTACCTCGAGCTCGTCAACAGCGGGCTCACCCAGAAGCTCGCGAAGCAGCTCGGCCTGCCGCGCCCCGCGGTGCTGCGCCGCCACCGCCCCGGCCTGCCACTGCTCGACGGCCCGGCGCTGGTGCTGGGTTCCGGGCCCGACGCCGACGCCCTGGCCACGCTGCTGTCCTCGCCCCCGGGGGGTGCCACCCCCACCGGTGACACCCCGGCCGTCCTCGACGGCTGGGACGTCGAGGTGCACCGGCACCCGTCGCCGGACACCCGGTACGCGGCCGTCGTGCTCGTGCTCACCGACGTCGAGCACCCGGACGACCTGACGGCTCCGGTCCTGGCCGCCGCGAGCACGCTGAGGACGCTGCGCTCCGGCGCGCGCGTCGTCACGGTCTCGCGCCCCGCGCTCGAGTCCGACGCCCCGGCGGTCGCGGCCGCCCGGCAGGGGGTCGACGGGTTCCTCCGGTCGCTGGCCAAGGAGCTGCGAGCGGGTGGCACCGCCAACGGCGTCGTCGTCGCCGAGCCGGTGGCCGTCACGGCGCCGAGCGTCGTCGCGGCGCTGCGGTTCTTCCTGTCCACGCGCTCGGCGTTCGTCGACGGGCAGCTGCTCGAGGTCGACTCCGACGCCGGTGAGCTGCCCACCGACTGGGATGAGCCGCTGGCCGGCAAGGTCGCGGTGGTCACGGGTGCCGCGCGCGGCATCGGCGCGGCCATCGCCGACGTGCTCGCGCGCGACGGCGCCACCGTCGTGGCGGTCGACGTGCCCGCCGCGGGCGAGCAGCTGGCCCAGGTCGCCAACCGCGTGCGCGGCACCGCGCTGCAGCTCGACGTCACCGCCCCCGACGCGGGCGACCGGATCCTCGAGCACGCCAGGGCCCGTCACGGCCGGCTCGACATCGTCGTCCACAACGCCGGCATCACGCGGGACAAGCTGCTCGCCAACATGAGCGACGACAAGTGGGCCTCGGTGCTGGCCGTGAACATCGACTCCCAGCTGCGCATCAACGAGGCGCTCCTGACGTCCGGCGACTTCGTCGAGGCGCCGCGCATCGTCTCCCTGGCGTCCACGTCGGGCATCGCGGGCAACCGCGGCCAGACCAACTACGCCACCTCCAAGGGCGGCGTCATCGGCATGGTCCGGGCGACCGCGCCGCTGCTCGTCCCCTTCGGCGGTACCGCGAACGCGGTGGCGCCCGGGTTCATCGAGACCGAGATGACCGCGCGCATCCCGGCCGTGACCCGGCAGGTCGCGCGCCGGCTGAACTCGCTGCAGCAGGGCGGGCAGCCCGTGGACGTGGCCGAGGCCATCGCGTTCCTCGCGTCGCCGGCCGCCGGAGGCGTCATCGGCCGCACGCTGCGGGTCTGCGGCCAGAACATGGTGGGCCGGTGACCCCGGGGCCGATCTCGGAGGTCGCGCTGCCGGGCGTGCCCGGCCTCGGTGGGCTGTACGGGCGGGGCCTGCTCGCCTCCGCGCGCCTCGGTGCGACCGGTGGGGCGCGGGCGACGTCCCGGGGCCTGCCCGACGTGGCCTACGTCGTGGGCGACGTCCGCGCCGACGCCGACCACCTGACCGCCTACCAGCACCTGCTGCACGAGCCCGCGACGGACGCGCTGCCCGCCGGGTACGTGCACGTGCTCGCGTTCCCGGTGGCGATGGCGCTGATGGTGCGGCCCGACTTCCCGCTGCCGCTGCTCGGGATGGTGCACCTGGCCAACCGCGTCGAGCAGCGCCGGCCGCTCGCGCTCGGCGACCGGCTCGCCGTGCGGGCCTGGTCCCAGGACCTGCGCCCGCACCGCTCCGGGACGCAGGTGGACCTCGTGACCGAGGTGAGCGTCGACGGCGAGGTCGCGTGGCTCGGCGTCTCGACGTACCTCGCCAAGGGCGTCCGCCTGCCCGACGCCCCGCGCGACGAGACCCCGCGCGCGGAGTTCACGCCTCCGGTGCGCACCGGCCGCTGGGAGCTGCCCGCCGACGTCGGGCGCCGGTACGCCGCCGTCTCCGGGGACCGGAACCCCATCCACCTGTCCCCCGTCACCGCGCGGGCGCTGGGGTTCAAGCGGGCGATCGCGCACGGCATGTACACCGCGTCGCGCGCGCTGGCGGACGTGGGCACCGCACGCGGCGACGCGTTCGTCTGGTCGGTCGAGTTCGCCGCCCCGGTCCTGCTGCCCGCGACGCCCGACGTGCGGGTCGGCCCGGACGGCGAGGGGCACGCGTTCACCGTCTGGCACCCGCGCTCGGGCCGGCTGCACCTCGCGGGTCAGGTCACGCCGCTGCCCTGACCACCCGCGGCCTCCTCCGCCCGGCCCCCAGCCCGCGAGAGGGCGATCCAGCCCCACCCCCAGCCCGCGAGAGGTCGATCCAGCACACCCCACCTGTGCTGGATCGACCTCCCGCCGGCTGGGGGTCGCGCTGCGCAACGGCACCCGTGCCGGGGCGGGGTGTCCCCGGGCCGTGGGAGGGTCGGGGCATGCTGACCGGTGACGCGTACGACCTCGAGCCCGACGCCGATCTCGACGGCCTGGCGTTCCGCGGGCTGGACCTGACGGGCCGCGACGCGTCACGCGCGCGGTTCCTCGACTGCGAGGTCGAGGACTGCGACCTCGACGGCGTCACGATGGACGGCGTGCGCGTGCTCGACACGTCGTGGACGGGGGTGCGGGCCGGTGCGCTGCCGGCGCCGTCGTCCACCTGGCGCGACGTGACCCTGACGGACGTGCGGATCGGTGCGCTGACCGCGTTCGGCTCCACGTGGACCCGGGCCCGCGTCGTCGGCGGCAAGATCGACTACCTCGACCTGCGGGAGTCCACCGTCGAGGAGCTGCGGCTGGAGGGCGTCACCCTGGGCGACCTCGACCTGAGCCACGCGCGGGTGCGCCGGCTCGTCGTCGTCGACTGCGACCTGCGCCGCCTCGACGCGACGCAGGCCCGCCTGGCGGAGTGCGACCTGCGCGGCGCGCGGCTGCGGGTCGTCGAGGGGGTCGGCGGGCTCGGCGGTGCGCAGGTCACCCACGACCAGCTGCTCGACCTGGCGCCCCTGCTCGCCCACCACGTCGGGCTGGTCGTCGAGGACTGACCCGGGCGGCCGCCCGGCCCCGGCTCACCAGCCCGCGAGCGCGATCACCTCCGCGGCGACGTCCTGCGGCGTCCGACCATCCGTGGTGACGCGGTGCACGGCCGCGTCCGCCTCCTGCGCGAGCCGCACCGCGGCGGCGTCCGACCGCACGACGTGCGCGTCGTACGACGCGCCGTGCTCGCGCCGGCCCAGCCGCTCCCGCGCGGTCGCGTCCGAGCCGGTGAGCAGCACCGACGTCACGTGCGGGCGGTCCCCCACCGCGGCGGCCAGCACGTCGGCCTCCAGCACGCTCACGGTGTTCGTGTACACGAGCCGCCGGTACCCCAGGGCGCGGTAGCGACGCCAGACGTCGGCGAGGTTGGCCTCGGCGACCCCGTGCTCCCACGGCACCGGGTGCGCGAGGTCCAGCGCGTCGCCCTCGACCACGGCGTGCGGCACGTCCCGGTCGACGAGCAGGTCGTGGACCGCGGTGGCGACGGTCGACTTGCCGACACCGGACCGCCCGCCGAGCAGCAGCACGGACGTGCGCGTGCCGGGCACCTCGCCGCCCGCGAGCCGCGCCTCGAGCCGGGCGCGCACGTCCGGCCACTCGTCGGCGAGCACCGAGAAGTACAGGGAGTCCTGACGCGTCCCGTCGGCTGCCACACGGTGACCCCGCAGGCGGCCCTCGGGCCGGGCACCGAGCTTGGTGACGGCGGCGATCGACCGGCGGTTGCGCGCCTCGACGCGGTAGGCGACGCGCGCGACGTCCCACGTGTCGAAGGCGTGCGCCATCAGCAGCAGCTTGCAGGCGGGGTTCACGTGCGTGCCCCACACGCGCGGGTCGTAGAACGTGTGCCCGACCTCGAGCCGTCCCATGCGCAGGTCGACGTCGTAGAACGACGTGGCCCCGACCACGTCGCCGTCCACGAGCACCGCGAACGCGTACCGCGCCGGCGAGACGTGCGCCGTGCGCACGACGTCGAGCATGTCGGCCACGCCGCGGGGCGTCGCCGACGTCATGCCCGCCCACACCCGGTCGTCCACGAACCCTGCGAGGGCCGCCGCGTGGTCGTCGGCGAGCGGGACGAGGCGGACACCGTGGCCGTCGAGCGTCAGGTCGTGGAGCACGCGGACGATCCTCCCCTCCGCCCCGACCACGCGACCAGCGGATTCACGCGCGTCCCGCACGATGGACGTCGCGAGTCGCGCGTCGCCGGGGCGACGGTCGATGCGCCTCAGTCGTCCAGCGCGGGCCCGCAGGCGGCGGCGGCCGTCGCGGCCAGGTGGTCGAGCCCCTGCACCTCGATGAGCGGGCGCGTGTCGTCGACGACGGACCAGCAGCCGTCGACCACCTCGTACCCGGCCTGCGTCCCGCGCTCCAGCAGCGCACCGAGCGCGGCCACGAGCCGGTCGACGTGCTCGGCCGTCGTCCCGACCCCGACCGATGCGCGCACGGCACCGTGCGACGCCCCCAGGTGCGCCAGCAGCGGGTGCGCGCAGAAGCGCCCGTCGCGCACGCCGATGCCGTGCTCGGCGGACAGGTAGGCCGCCACCAGGCCGGGGTTGAGGTCGGCCACGGTGAACGTCACGACGCCCACCGGGTCGGCCGAGTCCGGCCAGATCCGCGCGACGCGCACCCCGTCGATCTGCTCCAGCCCCCGCACGAGGCGGTCCCGCAGCGCCTGCTCGTGCGCCTCGAGCGCCCCGGCGGGCAGCGCCGCCAGGGTGTCGCACGCCTGCGCCAGGGCGATCGCCCCGAGCACGTTCGGCGACCCGGCCTCGTGCCGCGCGGGCGCCGGCTGCCAGACCGTCCGGTCGGCCCGCACGTCGCGCACCGCACCTCCCCCTGCGAGGTACGGCGTGCCCGTGTCGAGCCAGTCCCGGCGTCCCACCAGGGCACCCGCACCGAACGGGGCGTACGTCTTGTGGCCGGAGAACGCGACGTAGTCGACGTCGCTCGCGGCCAGCGAGAACCCCCGGTGCGGCACCAGCTGCGCGCCGTCGACCGCGACCCGCGCGCCCGCGGCGTGCGCCAGCTCGACCACGCGGTCCAGCGGCAGGGCCTCACCCGTCACGTTCGACGCCCCGGTGACCGTGACCAGCGCGTACGCGCGCCGGCCGAGCTCGGCACCCAGCGCGTCCAGCGTGGCCGCGACCGTGGGCTGCAGCGGCAGGACCGTCGCGACGCGTCCCGTCCCGGCCTGCCCGCCGCCGCTGTGCTGCACCCACGGCAGCAGGTTGGCGTGGTGCTCGACGTCGAGGACGAGCACCGCCCCACCGGGGGGCACCACGCCCGCGAGCAGGTTGAGCGAGTCGGTCGTGTTGCGCGTGATGATCGCGACGTCGTCCTCGCGGGCCCCGACGAACCGGGCGATCGACTGCCGCGAGGTCTCGTACAGCGCCGTCGAGACCTGCGAGAGGTACCCGGCGCCGCGGTGCACGGACGCGTACAGCGGCAGCACCTCGGTGAGCCGCGCGCTGACGGCCTCGAGGGCGGGGGCGCTGGCCGCGCAGTCGAGGTTGGCGTACGTGCGGCTGGTGCCGTCGACCAGCGGGACGGTGGTCGACGCCCCGACGACGGGCAGCAGCGGTGCGTCGCCGACGCCGGCGGGCCGGGACGGGGTCGCGGTGCCCGAGGCCTCGTCGGCACACGCGAACAGCTCGGTGATCGTGGTCATGGTGCTCCTCCGGAACGGTCCGGGGACCGCCGACGGGCCCCGCGCTTGCCGGCACCGAACGGTGCACGGCCAGGTCGTCACCCGGGGCACCCCACCGCGGAGGAGGGTTGCCGGCCAGCGAGCCGGGGCTTGTCGCTGGCGCTCATGACCTCCGTCGAGGATCGACGTCCCGGTGCGGGCGTGTCAACGCCGACGCGCCGGGGCTCTCAGCATGCGAGATGCGCGCTCTCAGTGGTCGGTACGCCCCGCGGCCCGCCGCGACGGCACGGACGCCTCAGGGGCGCCCCGCACGGTCCAGCCCGTGCAGCATCACCACGCTGCGGTACGTCTTGCCGGGCCACTGCACGAGGTCCGCGTCGACGAAGCCCCACCGCCGGTACATCGCGCGCAGCGGCGCCGCCGGCGCGGCCGTGTCCAGGCCCACCGACCGCATGCCGCGCTCGGCCGACCACGCGCGCAGCACGCCCCACAGGAACGTCGCCAGCCCGCGGCCGCGCAGGTCCGGCCGGACGGCGAGCTGGTTGAGCCACACGCGGTCCGGCTCGAGCGCCAGGTCGGTCAGGGCCTTGATCCCGCGCCCCGGGGGGCTGGTCGCCGTGATCGTTCCGGCCAGCGCGCCGGTGGGGTCGACCAGCACCCAGGACGCGCCCACGCCGAGGCTCCGGCGCGCGGTCGTCGCCTCGTCCTGGGTCGCCCCGGTGAAGTTCAGGCCGCGGGCGGCGAGGTCGGCGTACGCGTCGTGCAGCAGAGCCGTCAGCGCCGGCACGTCGTCAGGGGTCACGGGTCGCAGCACGAGGTCCTCGGGGGCGTCCATCGCCTACCACCCTGGCACGGCGTGCGGCCCCGGCGCACCGCGCACCCGCCCCCGTGAGACACCACCGCGGACGACGACGCAGGTGGCGTAGCATCGCCGCGACCATCCAGAGCGGCCGAGAGATCTGGCTCGACGACGCCGCAGCAACCCGCACGGGCAACCGTGGCCGAGGGTGCTACCGCCAGAGACGATGGGAGGACCATGAGCGTGCAGCCACGCCCCGCACCCGGTTACGCCGGGGACGTCACGCCGACCGAGGCGTGGGACCTGCTCTCCGAGCGCGACGACGCCGTGCTGGTCGACGTGCGCACCGACGCCGAGTGGCGCTACGTCGGGGTCCCCGACCTGAGCGACCTCGGCCGCCAGGCGCTGCTCGTCGAGTGGGTGTCGTACCCGTCCGGCCGCCCGAACGCGGCGTTCCTGGAGCAGCTCGCCGCGGCCGGCGTCGCGCCGGGCGACGACCGCCCGGTCGTGTTCCTGTGCCGCTCCGGGCAGCGGTCGATCGGCGCCGCGCAGGCAGCGACCGCCGCGGGCTACGGCCCGGCCTACAACGTCCTCGAGGGCTTCGAGGGCGCGACGGGGCCCGACGGGCACCGCGGGCACACCGGGTGGCGCGCCGCCGGGCTGCCCTGGGTCCAGCCGTGAGCACGCCCGGCCTGCCTCCCGGCCCGGGCGACTGGGACGACCACCGCCTCGACCGCAGCGGCCTGCGGCCCGACACGCTCGCCGTGCGCGGCGGGCTGGTCCGCACGGAGTTCGGCGAGATGTCCGAGGCCGTCTTCCTCACGCAGGGGTACACGTACGCGACGGCCGCCCAGGCCGAGGCCGGGTTCGCCGGCGAGGTCGACCGGTTCCTGTACTCCCGCTACGGCAACCCGACGGTCACGACGTTCGAGGAGCGGCTGCGTCTGCTCGAGGGGGCCGAGGCCTGCTACGCGACGGCCACGGGCATGTCCGCCGTCTTCACGGCGCTCGCGGCGCTCGTCCGGTCCGGCTCACGGGTCGTGGCGGCGCGGGCGCTGTTCGGGTCCTCCGTGGTCATCCTCGACGAGATCCTCGCGAAGTGGGGCGTACGGACCGACTACGTCGACGGCCACGTGCCCGAGCAGTGGGAGCACGCCCTCGCGACCCCGGCGGACGTCGTGTTCTTCGAGACGCCGTCGAACCCGATGCAGGACCTCGTCGACATCGCAGCCGTCAGCCGCCTGGCGCACGCGGCCGGGGCGACCGTCGTCGTCGACAACGTCTTCGCGACGCCGGTGTTCTCGCGCCCGCTGGAGCACGGCGCGGACGTGGTGGTCTACTCCGCCACCAAGCACATCGACGGCCAGGGGCGGGTGCTCGGCGGCGCGATCCTCGGCTCGGAGGAGTACGTGCGCGGGCCGGTGCAGACGCTGCTGCGCAACACCGGCCCGTCGCTGTCGCCCTTCAACGCCTGGGTGCTGCTCAAGGGGCTGGAGACGCTGAGCCTGCGCGTCCGGCACCAGGCCGCGTCCGCGCTGGACCTGGCCGCCTGGCTGGAGCAGCAGCCGGGGGTCGCGCAGGTGCGGCACCCGTTCCTGCCCTCGCACCCGCAGCACGCGCTCGCCCGCGCCCAGCAGACGGGGGGCGGGACGGTCGTCACCCTCGACCTGGCCGTCCCGGCCGACGCGACGCCCGACGTGGCGAAGAAGGCCACCTTCGGCTTCCTCGACGCGCTGCGGGTCGTCGACATCTCCAACAACCTGGGCGACGCCAAGTCGATCGTCACGCACCCCGCGACGACGACGCACCGCAGGCTCGGCCCCGCCGGCCGCGCCGCGGTGGGCATCGGCGAGGCCACCGTGCGCCTGTCGGTCGGGCTCGAGGACGTCGAGGACCTGCGCGAGGACCTCGCGCAGGCCCTGACGACGCTCGGTACCTGACGGTCCCGTCCGCGTCGGGTCAGCCCGCCGCGACCAGCCCGACGGCGACGACGGACTCGGCGGCGGCGGTCACCCCGACGTCCACCGGACCGGCCGGCACCTCGAAGGGGTCGCTGTCCGCCATCGTCGAGCCGCCCTGGAACACCGGGACGCACGGCGCCTGGTAGGACGTGAGCTCGGTGCCCGCGGCGACGACCGTGACCGTGACCGGCCCGCCGTCCGACGACGTGCACACGACGCGCAGCAGGTGCGGACCGCCCGGCACGTCCGCCACCTGGCCCACCTCGCTCTGCCCCGCCTCGAGGGCCGCGGCGAACGCCTCCGTCGACTCCCCGGCGGCCGCCAGGGCCTCCTGCTGCTCCGCGACCGTCGGCAGCTCCGTCTGGCCGCGTCCCGGCACCGTCGGGGCAGCGATCTGCCCGTCCTCCTGCGGCGTGCTCGCGTCGGGCGCGGGTGTCGTGCCGTCGGAGCAGGCCGCGAGCGCGAGCAGCAGGAACGGGAGCGCGAGACGCCGTCGGGATCGCATGGCCGGGACCGTAGCGCAGCGGACCGCGGCACCGTCAGACGCGTCCACCAGAAGGACGAACCGGGAGGAACCGGGAGGCCGTCCCCGGCTCACAGGTCGACGGTCGCGTTCTCACCGCCGTCGTACGCGGTGCCCGTGACCTTGGCCTTCACGAGGCTCAGGACGGTCGCCAGACGCCCGCCCGGGCTGTCCCAGTACTCGGCCGTCTCGGCCCGCAGCCGCACGAGGCACAGCTCCGGGGTCGACGGCCCGTCGGGGAACCACGCCGCCGCCACGGGGTTCCACAGCTCGTCGATGCGGGCCTGGTCCTGGACCACGTCCGCCGTGCCGGAGATCGACAGCCACGACGACGACCCGGAGAACGCGGCGTTGGCGGGCGAGCCCGCCCGGATCTCCGCGACCTTGTGGCTGTCGAGGGTCGTGAAGAACCACAGGTCCCCGTCGAACTCGGCCTCCTGGACCCCCATCGGCCGGCTGACGAGCGCGCCGGACGCGTCCTGCGTCGTCAGCATGGCCAGGTGGTGGTCCCCCAGCAGCTCGCGGACCTTGGCCAGGGCCTCGTCGCGCGTCGGGCCGTCCTCCGGCTCCGGGCGGTGGCCGGGCGTCAGCGAGGGGCCGGGTGCCGGGGTGCTGCCCGACCACGGGGTGCTGCCGGTCGTCCCCGGGAGGTCCTGGCCCTGCGGTGTGGTGGTCATCTCGCCTCCGTCCACCGTCGGGCGGGCGCCCGTCCGGTCAGGCCACGCTAGGAACGCCGGCGCCCGCGCGCATCCCGGACGCGGCCTCGACGGGCCGTGCCGGGCCCGACGGTCAGCGCGCGGCGAGGGCGGCGAGCGTCGCAGCGCTCCGGCGCGAGTCCCCCACCAGGG
>JAEWEJ010000227.1 GCA_023389455.1 Actinomycetes bacterium
CGTCGAGCCCGAGCTCACCGAGGTGCACCGCGGCCGCGGCGCGCGCCGGGTCGAGCAGGCCGGCGGCGGCGAGCACGGCCACTGCGACGGCCAGGTCGAAGGCCGGCCCGGACTTCGGCAGCGCGGCGGGTGACAGGTCGCCAGCGGGCCGGGTGCCAGGCTGTGCCGTTCAGCGTCGGCCTGCTGATCGCCGTGTAGGAACGCGTCACGCAGGGTGATGCAGACCACTACCCTGACGCCGTGGCCCGAGAGATCTTCATCCCGAACTCCGCGTCGATCCGCAACGCCGGTCACGTCCTCCGTGGCGTGGACTGGACGCAGGACAAGGACGAGGTGACGATCCGGTTCCACCCCCGGTACTGCCACCTCCAGCCCTGGGTCATGTCGATGCTCGCGGCCTGGGCGCTCCGGCACCGCGCCGCCGGGGGCACGATCAAGGTCGAGAACGAACACCGCGCTCAGTACGCCTGGCGGTTCAACCTCCAGGACTACCTGGGGGTGACGGTGGCCAACCCGCCCACCTCGCACGACGAGACGGGCCGCTTCATCGCTCTGCGCACGGTCAAGACCTCCACAGACCTGGCCGAACTGCTCGCGGACATCGTGCCTCTGCTCCACATCGAGGGTGAGCCCGCGAAGGGCGTCCTCTACGCGGTCAGCGAGATGGTGCGCAATGTGTTGGAGCACAGCCACGCGAAGGACGGCGCGGTGGTCTGCGCCCAGAACTTCCGGGCGAAGCGTGCGAAGCGGTCCTACGTCAGCATCGGCATCGCGGACTGCGGCATGGGGGTGCGCAAGAGCCTCGGACGGAACCACCCGCACTCCACCGACTCCAAGGCAGTGCTGCACGCCATCCGGGCCGGGGTCACTGGGGCTCTCGGCGGGCCCTACGGGAGTTCCGACAACGCCGGTGCTGGGCTCTTCATCACGCGGCGTCTGTGCGACGCGACGAACGGCTACTTCGCACTCGGCTCCGGCGACGCCATCTTCCGAACCAGCCTCGCGGCGAAGCGCCCTCGCGACGAGTCCCAGGTCCGCAGCATCGGGTCGTTCCCCGGAACGGTCGTGTCGGTCGAGATCGGGTTGGACCCCGACTCCGACTTCGACACGACCCTGGGTCTTGCGCGGCACGCCTTCGGCGAGCAGATGGACAAGCGACGAGCAGAGGTCGGTCAGAGAGTGAGGTTCAGTTGAGCGAAGTGCACATCAAGGTCGAGCCAGTGCCTGGGACCACGCTCGCAGAGAGCAAGGACCAGGCTCGGACGCTCCGCACGGAGCAGGTCCTGCCCGCCCTGGAGCAAGGGCAGCACGTTGTGCTCGACTTCACCGACGTGGGGTTCGCTACCCAGTCGTTCGTGCACGCGCTGATCTCGGAGGCCATCCGGCGATACCGCGAAGGCGTGTTCGACGTGATGGAGTTCAAAGGCTGCTCTCCGGAGGTACAGCAGACCGTGCTGACGGTGTTCGAGTACACCTTGGCCGCGTCTGACGCAGCCGACGAACTTCAGGCTGCTGACGAGTGGCCCGACGGCCCGCCCATCGAGGCAGCGACGGAGGCGTAGCACCCCACACGAAGGCCCCCGCCCGGTATCGGACCGGCGGGGGCCCTCGTCGCGATGCGGAGGCACCACCTCGCGGACGCTACCCCGCGCCCCCGACAGGCGCGTGGGCACGGACACTCGCACCCCGCAGCTGCGGCATACGCCGCACACGTCTCGTCCCCCATTGAGGGGCATGCGGCCCCGTGGGGTCGCACGCGCACGCGCGCGTAGGACCCCAACTCCCCCCAGGTGTTCCGAGATTCCGGGCCCGTGATCGCCTGCCCCGCGATCTGCCCCGCGATTCCGCGCGTAGGGGTATACACGTACCCGCTGGCGGGGGGACCCCAGCGCACCCTCATGAGGTGGCCGGGGCCGACCTGGGGCGGTCAGCGCGGCACGTCCTCCAGCGTCGGGGCGTCGGCCAGCGGCGAGGGCCACACGCCCGCCTCCAGCGCCCGTCGGATGGCTCGCGCTCCGCGCCAGGACGCGACGGTGGCCGCGCCGCCCCTGTAGCGCTCGCCGCCGGGAGCACCCGGCTGGGTCCACAGCGCCAGGGCGTCCCCCAGGTCGTGCTCCAGCGCGTGGCGGGCGATGGCCCCGGCGACGCCGAGCCCGTGCGGGGACCGGGCCTGCCGCAGCGCGGTGCCCAGCGCCCGCGTGCAGGTGGCGTCGTCGTGCACGTCCGCGAGCGCCGCGCGGGCGTCGCTGGCGATCTGGTGCAGGTCGTCGGGGGTGAGCCGGGTGGTGGGGCCACCGACGCCGCAGAGGCGGGCGGCCTCGGCCTCCAGGGTGGTCGCGGCAGCGGTGAGCGCCCGGTCCCGGAGGATCGCCAGGTGGTGCTCAGCCTCGGCCGTGACGCTCGCGGCCGTGTGGGCCTGGCCGCTGTAGCGGAGGGCGACCAGGCGACCCCGGGTGTCTGCCTGAACCGCTCCCGCGTCGGCCAGCAGTCGGGCGAGCGGCGTGCTGCGGCCCACCTGGGTCATGCCCCGGTTCGCGGCCTCCACCAGGGCGTCCGTGTCGGGCCGGTCGCCGCCATCCTGGGCGAGGTCGTCAGCGCCCGCCTGCGCCCCGTCCTGGGGCTGGAACGGCCCGCCGGTGCCGGGAGCGACCTCCAGGCCGTCCTGGGCCGGGTTCTGGCCGTCCGCCGGGATGGCAGCGTCGCCGGTCTGGGCCGTCGTGGTGCTGGTGCTCATGGTCTGGCTCTCTCTCGTCGTCATCGTCCCTGGCGGCAGGTGCCGCGCAGGAGGTCGTTCACCGTCAGCGGTTGCTTCTCGGGCGGCTGCTCGGCGGACTGCTGCTGCCCGTCGGCCGGGTCGTCTTGCTGGGCCAGGCCGCCTCGCAGGAGTGCGTTCACGTCCACGTCGTCGTTCCTCTCGTCAGGCCCAGACGGTCCGGGCTGTCGTGCAGGAGTGGCACCTGTGACTGGCGACGACTCCCGGGTCTGGGGTGCCGTTCCGGCGAACCGCTCAGGCCGCGATCAGGCCCGCCGCGATCAGCACCGTCAGGGCCGCCTGGATCGCCTCCGGGGTCCCCGTGAGCGGCACCGCGCGCCCGTCGCGCAGGGTGACCGTCAGGTGCTCGTCGTCGTGCCGCTGCTGCGGCTCGTCGCTGATCGCCGCCTCCAGGCGCGCCATGTCCAGCCGGTACGCGTTCGGCCTGCCGCCCCGGCCCCGGGCGAGGGTCAGCCAGCCGGCCGCCGCGAGGGCGTGCACCGCGCTCTCGACCGTGCCGTGGTGCATCCCGGCCGCCTTGCCCAGTGCGCGGGTGCTCACGCCCCGGACCAGGCCGGTGCCGTCGGCGTGCTCCAGCAGCGCGAGCAGCACGGGCAGACGCAGACTCCGGGGCGGGTCCAGCCGCTCGGGCCAGTCGGTCGTCGTCATCGGTCGTTCCCCTCGGTCATCGTGTCGTCGGCGGGCAGGACCAGCCGCCGGAGGTCGGTGGTCCGGAGCCGATAGGCCCCGCCCCGTTCGTTGCGCCGCTGCTCCAGCACGCCCGTGGCCGTGGCTACGTCGCCCCGGCGGAACGTCCGGACCACGCGCTGGGCGTCGTCCCCGGCGAGGTCCACGACCACGACCGTGGAGCCCTCCCCGTCTGCGCAGTGGAGCCGGATGGAACAGCGAGCGACCCGGCTCCGGCCGTACGTGAGGTGCGGGTCGCGCGCCAGGTAGCCGGTGGCGGTGAAGGTCGGCAGGCTCACGCGACACCGCCGACGGCCCGCAGGGGCACCACGTTGCCGCCGGTGGGAGCCGCCCCCGGGGTAGCAGCTGCGGTCACGGCATTCAGCGCATCGCGCAGGGACGGGACCAGGGCAGCCACCGTGGCGGGGTCGGCTCCCTCCAGCGTCGCGGTCAGGTCGCGCAGGGTCAGAGTCAGGCGGGCCATCGGGTCCTCCGGGGCGGTGGTGGGTGAGGCGGTGGAGTGAGACATAGGTGGGTGAGACTCAGGTACGGGGTGAGACTCAGGGGGCGTAGCCCCCCTACGTGTGTCACCTGCGAGGGCGAGTGCTGGCGCTACCCGGTAGGTCGATGCCCGGCGCGTTCGGTAGTCCCCCCTGGTCGAGCGCGTCAGCCACTCGCCGCGCTGGACAATCCGGGCGATGGCCCGCTGGGCGGTGGGAACGGTCAGCCCGACCCGCTCGGCGACGACGCGCACCGGCAGGGTCGGCGTGGACGTGCCGTGCTCGGCCGCGAGGTCCAGGGCTACCGTGACGATGGCGCGATCCCGCTCGGACAGATCGAGGTCGTCGTCCAGCGCCTCGCGGGCCTGCTCCAGCCAGTCGGCGACGTGCTGGCCGTCGAGGGCGGGGGACGCGGCGGCAACAGCGGCCGTCTCGGTCCAGTGGCGATCCAGAAACGCGAGCACCTTCCCGGGCGCGATCCGTCGGCCACCGGTGCCGGTGGCGATCTGCTCGGGCAGCCCCCCAGCGCGGGCATCGGTGAGCACGGGCCACGCGTCGCGGCGGGACCAGCCGGAGCGGTGCATGGCCAGCATGACCTGACGGGTGGCCTTGACGACCTCAGCCCTGGTCAGCCCGTTCAGCGGCACACCGGTGGCGAGCAGATCGCGCCACTTCCCTCGCAGAGGGACGGCCGTCACGCTGCCACGTCCTGCTCGGCGTCGTCAGCGACGGTCGGGGCGAACAGCAGGGCGATGAGGGCCGCGACCTGGCCGGGCCGGTCGTCGGGCTGCCACTCGGTGGTGGGGGTGATGCGGGTCATGAGCGAGGTCCCTGGACGCGTAGGCGTTCGGGGAGCCGTCGGACCGTCTGTGGTCCCGCGTCGTGCAGTCAGGTATCGCTCAGAGTCACCGCCCCGCTCCCGACGGGGCACCCCCACTGTACCAGGTGCTAGGCTCTGGCTAGAGACGCGACGATGACGTGTTTGCCCAGGCAGGGAGCGGTACAGCCCGCCCACGGGATGCGGTTCAACACTGTTCCTCTGAACAGAACGGAGCGACGATGGCCGACGACCGGCCGCGCCACACCATCCTCGGCGCGGAGGTGCCGATCACCCCGGACGACGTGCTGGCCGCCACCTTCCGCCGCGACGCACCGCCCGTGACGCCCGGCACCTGGTGGGTCCTGATCCGCCGCAAGCGGGTGCCCGCGCGCTGGGCGATGACCCGGACGTTCGCCTACCTCGCCGCCGAGCACCCGGACGACCCGCGCCCGGACCTGTCGCGGCACTTCCAGACCCGCACCGCCGTCCGCGTGCTCCGCCGCCTCGGCTTCACCGTGGACCAGCAGCCCTAACCCGCACGGACGTCCAGCCCCGTCCGTCCACAGCCCCGCCCCCAGTAGCCCCCTACACCGGAGTCCCGATGAGCAGCCCCAGCCCGACCCGCGCCGCCGTCTACGTTCGCGTGTCCTCCGACGACCAGGTGGAGGGCACCTCCCTGGACACCCAGCGTGAGCGCTGCGAGGCGTACGCCGCCGCCCAGGGCTGGACCGTCACGGGGGTGTACGCCGACGAGGGCGTGTCCGGTGCCCGCACCAGCCGCCCCGCCCTGGACCGGCTGCTGGCCGACTGCGAGGCGGGCCGGGTGGACGTGGTGGTCGTCCTCAAGTCCGACCGGCTGTCGCGCTCGCAGGCGCACCTGCTGACGACCGTGGAGCGGCTGACCGGCTGGCGGGTGCGGTTCGCCTCGGTCACGGAGCCGTTCGACACCGGCACCGTCGCCGGGGACGCCATGCTGGGGATGCTCTCGACGTTCGCCCAGATGGAGCGCGGGCTGATCCGGGAGCGCACCCTGGCGGGCCGGGCAGCGCGCGTCCGGGACGGCGGGTGGGGCGGTGGCGACTGGGCTCCGTACGGCTACCGGGTCGTCGGGACCGGCCGCGACGCGCACCTGGAGGTGGACCCCGGGGAGGCGGCGACGATCCGTCAGGCCGTCGCGTTCGTGCTGGACCACGGGCTGACCACGGGGCAGGCGGCCGTTCGCCTGAACGCTCTGGGCATGAGGCCCCGCAAGGTCCCGACGTGGACGGCCTGGAACCTCCGCACCCGGCTGGACCGGGGCCAGTGGGACGGGACCTGGACCTGGGGCAAGCCCGGTCAGCAGTCCGTCCCCGTGCCGATCACTCAGGCCGTGGAGCCCGTCCTGACCCCGCAGCGCTCTGCCGCCCTGCGCGCCTGGCTGGACGCCACCGCCAGCAGCCGGGGCAACCGGGGTGAGCACCCGCTGTCCGGCCGCCTGCTCTGCGCCTGCGGCGCGACGATGTACGGGATGACCCGGGCGGGCCGGAAGCGGCGCTACCACTGCTCGCACGCCAAGCCTGACCCCCGCCGCACCGGCACTTGCGACCAGCCCACCGTGCTCGCGGACGCCGCCGACGACGCCGTGTGGGCAGAGGTCGTCGGGCTGCTCGCGGACCCGGACCGGCTCATGGCCATGGCCCGCGAGCGCCTGGGGATGCTGCACGACGCCCAGGAGGTCGCCGCTGACGCCCTGGGCGACGCTGACGCCACCGTGGAGCGCACCCAGGCCGCCCTCAGCCGCGCCGTCGCCCGGTGCATCGCCCTCGGCCTGGACGACGCCACGACGGCCGCCACGGTCGCCCACCTGCGCGCGGAGCACCTGGCCGCCGTGGAGCACCGCCAGACGGTCGCGGCGATCCGCCAGGAGGCGACCCAGGCCCAGGAGCGCATGACGACCGCCCAGCGCCTCGCGGAGGTCGCCCGGGACCGGCTGGTGAGCGCGGACGCCACGCTGCGCGGCAAGGTGCTCGGGCTGCTCGACGTGCGGGCCCAGGTCGTCAGCCACGACGGTCGGGACCTTCACCTGCGCGTGACGGGCTCGGTGGCCCACGACCTGCTGCTGGAGGGAGTGGCACCTACCGCGCTGGCTACAGGTTCACGGTGACGCGCCGGTTCGGCCAGGTCAGGCCCGTCGACCCGATGGCGGCACGGACCCGGTCGCGTGCCTCGGCGAGCGAAGCGTCCGGGAGCCCCACGAGCACGAACGCCGGGAGCGCGGACGCGAGGTGCGCCTCGACCTCGACCAGGTGCCCGGTCAGGCCGACGAGCCCGACCGCCTGCGTGCGCCCGAGCGACATCAGCAGACGCCCTCGACGTGCTCGATGCGCG
>JAEWEJ010000239.1 GCA_023389455.1 Actinomycetes bacterium
TCCCCGGGCCGCGGCGCGTCGCGTGCCACACGGCGTCCGGCGTCGTGGCCCACGTCGGGTCGCCCGCCCCGCGCCGCAGCCGCCCGAGCGTGCGGCGCACGTCCAGGCCGGGTGGGCAGGCCACGACGACGTGGGTGTCGCCCGTGGCGAGGCTCGGGCCCGTGGTCACGTCTCCAGGATGCACCCGGGCGGAGGCCTCACCGGCCCCTCCGGGCGCGGTGCCGGTGCCGGACCGCTCCGGCGGTGCCCACGGTGCGGGGGTCAGCCCGCCACCGTCAGCGCCGCGAGGACGATCTCGTTGCCGTCGGGGTCCCGGACGTGCGCGTACCGCCCGTCGGCGTCCTGCGTGGTCAGGTGGGCCGGTGCGCCGAGCGCGGCGCAGCGCGCGGTCGTCGCGTCGAGCTCGTCCGGGTCCAGGTAGAGGACGAGGAACGGTCCGGTGCCGGCCTGGCGGCCCACGGGGTCGCCCGGTGCGGCCGGACGCAGCCACAGCCCGGCGTCGGTCAGCCCGCCCGGTCCGAGGTGCAGCAGCGGGTAGTCGCCGAACCGGCCCTCGACCAGGGTGCGGAAACCGAAGGCGTCCCGGTAGAAGGCGGCGGTGGCGGCGAGGTCCGGCGTCACCAGCGCGGCACGTCCGATCGTGATCATGCCGGGGACGGTAGCGCCCACCACCGACGACACCCGTGGGCGGCAACCGGACACCCTCTGCGGGTACCGGATGTCGGTGGCGTGGGGCACACTCGCCCGATGGACGGGCGACGGGGGTCGGAGGGCCGGCTCGACGTGCACGCCGAGGGTGGCGTGCTGCGGGTCGTCCTGGTCGGCGCCGTCGACCTGATGGTGCGTGAGCAGGACGCGCCGGCGCTGTGGCGCGCGCTCGACGAGCCGGGGGTCCGCGAGGTCCAGGTCGACGCGTCGGGCGTGACGTTCCTCGACTCCACGGGGCTGTCCGTCCTGGTGCGCCTCGCGCGGGACGCCGCCGAGCGTGGCGTGCCGCTGCGGATGGCCGCGGTCAGCCCGCGGGTCGCGGACCTGCTGGAGCAGACCGGCGTCGGCGACTGGATGGTGGCACTGGCCGACGTGCGCTGACGAGCGGGGCTCAGTGCCCGCGCAGCCGTTCGATGGCGCGGCGCTCGCGCTTGGTCGGGCGCCCGGCGCCGCGGTCGCGCTGGCCGGCGACCGCGATCTGCGTGCGCGGCGGCGGCACGGGGGAGCGGTCCAGGTAGGACGCCTGCGCCACCTCGGCGGACACCCGCTTGACCAGGAGCCGTTGCACGACGACGAGTCGCTCGCGGGCGCCGCCGCGCACCTGCACCTCGTCGCCCGGCACCACCTGCGTCGCCGGCTTGGCGCGGTCCCCGTTGACGCGCACGTGCCCGGCGCGGCACGCCGCCGCCGCGGCCGACCGGGTGGGGAAGAGCCGCACCGCCCACGTCCAGGCGTCGACACGCACGCGACCCTGCGGCTCCGGCACGCTGCCACCTCCCTGCCGGCACGTCGCCGGTCCCGGCGTCAGCCTGCCACGGTGCGGGCTGCCGCGTCGCACCCGGCGAAACGCTTCGACGCTCTCCTCGGGCGCTACCGGGAGGGCAGTCTCGACGCACCCACCGGCACCCGCCCGCAGCGGTGCCGTCCAGCGTCGAAGGAGCCGAGCATGGTCCACCACCCCCTGCGCCGCGTCGGAGCGGCGCTGCTGGGACTCGTCCTGCTCCTGCCGGCCGGTGCGCTGGCCACCGCACCCGTGGCCCGCGCCGCCGACGAGCCGGTGCGGGTCATGGCGCTCGGCGACTCGATCACCGGGTCGCCCGGCTGCTGGCGGGCTCTGCTGCACCGGGACCTCACCGCCGCGGGGCACCGTGTGGACATGGTGGGCACGCTGCCCCCGCAGGGCTGCGGGTTCGCCCACGACGGCGACAACGAGGGCCACGGCGGCGCGCTCGTGACGGACGTCGCCGCGTCGGGGGAGGCGGCCCGCTGGTTCGCCGCGACGCGGCCCCAGGTCGTCCTCATGCACTTCGCCACCAACGACGTCTGGAGCGACCGCAGCAGCCAGCAGGTGCTCGACGCCTGGACGACGCTCGTCGGCCAGATGCGCGCCGTGGACCCGCACGTCGTGGTCGTGGTCGCGCAGATCATCCCCGTCGCGCCGCCCACCTGCGCCGACTGCCCGGCCCGGACCCGCGCGCTGAACGCGGCCGTGCCCGGCTGGGTCGCCGCCACGACCACCGCGGCGTCCCCCGTCCTCGTCGTCGACCACGCCACGGGCTGGGACCCCGCTCGTGACACGTCCGACGGCGTCCACCCGAACGACGCCGGGACCGCACGGATGGCCGCGACCTGGGTGCCGGCGGTCGAGCGCGCGCTGGCGCTCGTCGGGGGAGCGGCCCCGACGCCGACACCGACGGTCGTCCCGACCTCCACGCCGACGGTCGTCCCGACCCCGACCCCGACCACGACGCCGACGCCCACGGTCCTCCCGACGCCCACGCCCGCCCGCGGGTGCACCGCGACGTACGCGGTGACGAGCGCGTGGCCCGGCGGCTTCGTGGCCTCGGTGCGCGTCACGGCCACGGGTGCGGTCGCGTCGAGCGGGTGGGAGGTCACGGTCGAGCTGCCCGGCAGCCAGGTCGCCCACGTGTGGAGCGCGACGGCGTCCGGCACGTCGCCCGTGACGTTCCGGGAGGCGGCCTGGAACGGTGCGCTGGCGCCCGGGACGTCGACCGAGCTGGGCTTCCAGGGCACGGGCAGCGGGGTGCCCGGGGCGGTCACGTGCACGGCGCGCTGACGCCCGGCGTCGCGGCGGCGCCGCGCGCCTCGCCACGACGCGCGGTGACGGCCCC
>JAEWEJ010000241.1 GCA_023389455.1 Actinomycetes bacterium
TCCTGGACGTGACGGGCCGGGCGCGGCTCCGCGAGGACGTCGACGCGCTGCAGGACCGCGGTGGCCGTGGCGGCCGCGAGGCCGAGCACGAGGGCGGACCCGACCGTCATGCCGAGCGCCCAGACGAGCACGGTGGTCGCGACGCCGCCCGCCAGGGGGCGCCACGCGGCCTGCCACAGCGCCAGGGCCTGGGCCCGCAGCCGGGTCACGACGCCGGCCCGTCAGCAGGACGCCGGTCAGCAGGACGCCCGTCGTCGGCGTCGGGCCCGGCCGCGGCAGCCCCGGCGTCGGGGGTGGCGTCGGGCTCCGTGCGCGGCACCAGCCCCTGCCCCACCACCTCGAGCAGGTCGGCCGCCCGTCGCACGTCGTCGGGGCCGACGCCGTGCGCGCCGTACCGGGCGGCCAGGTACAGCCGCAGCAGCTCCCGCGTGGCGGCGGGGTCGGCGCGCGTGGCCCCGAGGACGCGCACCGCGAGCTCGCTGGCCGTCTCGGCCGGGTCGCGGACCACCCCGGTGCGGGCGGCGGCGGTCTCCACCGCGACCCACGCACCGATCACCGCGTCGCCGGGGGGCACGTCGTCCTGGATCGCCCGCTGCGCCTGCCGCACGCCCTCGCGCAGCGCCGCGACGGCGGTGTCCGCGAGCTCGTCGCCCGCCTCGTCCCCGGGGGAGGGCTCCTCCTCGTCGTCCGCGGCCTGGTCCAGCCGCCAGCCGCGTGACATGTACCGCAGCACCAGGACGAGGACCGCGAGACCCGCGACGGCGGCCAGGACCTGGAGCAGACGGGCCACGTCGGACACCCACCCGTAGCTCGCCGGCAGCTGGCCCAGCACGTCGTCCGGCAGCGCCGACTCCGAGATCTCGGGCACGGTCGGCATGGAGGTGGGCGTCGGCGGCGCCTCGGCCGGCCGGCCCTCCAACGTCAGGGGTCCGCTCAGCGCCGCCGCGAGCACCCCGACCACCAGCAGCAGGGCAGCCAGCGCCGTGACCGCGACCGTGGAGCGGGTCGGCACCGAGGGCCTCCGGGGGGTGGGGCGCCGCCCGGCGGTGGACGGCGCGGCCAGGCTAACGGGTGGCCGCACGCCCGGCCCGCAGGGTGGTGCGCGCCCCACCCCGCCGCCGCACCGCCCGTCCGGGCGTCGACGCACCGCTCACCAGCGGTTGTGCACGTCCTCCGCCCACCCGACGACGTCGCGGACCTGCACCCACGTCCCCGTCTCGTCGCGCACCCGCCCCGCCCAGTGGCCGAAGCACTGGGACGTGCGGGACGCGAAGACCTTGAGGTCCGTGACGGACTGCTTGAGGTGGAAGGGCGTGAGGCTGAGCTCGACGTCCGTGCCGGTGACGCGCCACGGCGCGTGCCAGTCGTCCGGGTCGTACTCCCAGACCAGCTCCTCGCTGATCTTGGTGAGGCGCCCGTCGACGACGAGCGCGTTCTCGACCGACCCCGTCCCGTCGGTCCACCGCCCGCCCACCTGCAGCCCGACGACCCGTCCGTCGGTGACCCCCGACCCCGCGCCCCAGTTCCACCGCACGTCGTACGGCCACCGGCCGCGGCCGTGGTCGAGCGTCGCCCAGGACTCCCCCGCGGGCACGTCGCTGACGACGCCGTCGACCCGCACCGTGCCCGTCGCGGGGCGCGCCACGTCCTTGACCGTGTACTGGAAGAGCGTGTCGGTCCACGGCACGACGACGCCGAGGGACTCGTGCCCGTCGGGCCGGTGCGCGACGACGTCGACGCGCACGCGCGGCCCGACCGCGCGCAGCCGGGTGCCGCCGGGCACCTCGTCGATCGCGATCTTCACCTGGCGGGTGCTGGTGCGGACCCTGCCGCGCCCCAGGGTGCCGGGCAGCCGCGTGCTGCCGGTGAGCACGCCGATCGCGTCGTGCGAGACCGTCTCGCCCGTCGTGCGGTCGAGCACCCAGATGCCGTGCACGGCGGCGTAGTCGAGTGCCGAGGTCACCAGCGCGACGACGTGCGTGGGCGTGGTGACCGCCCAGTACTCCCAGCGCTTGTTGCGGCCCGCGCCGCGCGCGCCGAGGCCGATGCCGTCGGTGTCGACCAGCGGGGTGCGGGTCCAGCCGACGGCGTCGGGGTTCAGGCGGCCGTCGGGCAGCGTGAGGCTCACGGGGGCGGTGATCTCGCGCTCGGTCACGCGCACGGGCCGCGCGGGGGCGACGCCCGCGGCCGCGTCGTGGCGCGCGCGCAGCCGCAGGTTCGAGGTGCGCACGGCGTCGACGTCGACCTTGAGGACCCGCCGGTCGTACGTCATCAGCCCGTTGGTCTCCTCCTCGACGTCCGCGAGCTGGGTGTGGACGAACGCCGCGAGCCCCTCGTCGACCGCCGGCCCGACCTGCTCGTGCTGCAGCCGCAGGTAGGCGCGCTCGAAGGCGTCGCGGTCGCGGAGGCGCCGGTACCCGAACTCCTTGTCGGACCACGTGTGGCCCTCGACGCGGTGCGAGTACCCGCCGTACTCCGAGAGCACCGCGGCGCGCGCGTCGGCGGCGTCGGCGCGTGACAGCCGGTAGGGACGGAAGTAGACGTGCCGGCTGACCAGGTCCCCCGCGCCCTGGTCGTGCCAGCCGGACGCGTGGTCGACGGGCCGGGTCGGGTCGAGCGCCGCGACGCGGGCGGCGACCGCCGCGGCGTCGAACTGCCCCCAGCCCTCGTTGAACGGCACCCACAGCGCGACCGACGGCACGCTGCGCAGCAGCTCGACCGTCGCGTCGGCCTCCGCGAGGAACTCCTCGCGACCCTCGGCGTCCTGCCGGCCGAACGCGCGGTACCGCGAGTCGTCGAGCCGCAGCGGGGTCAGCACCGGCGCGGTGACGACGACCGGGTGGTACGTCCGCCCGCCGTTGACCATGTCCTGCCAGACCAGCATCCCCAGCCGGTCGCAGTGGTGGTACCAGCGCAGCGGCTCGACCTTGATGTGCTTGCGCAGCATCGTGAAGCCGAGGTCCTTGGCGGTGCGGACGTCGTGGACCATCGCGGCGTCCGACGGCGGGGTGTACAGCCCGTCGGGCCAGTAGCCCTGGTCGAGCAGGCCGGCGTGCAGGTACGGCTCGCCGTTGAGGAGCAGGCGGGTGCGGCCGTGCGCGTCGGGGCCGACGCCGAACGAGCGCATGCCCACGTAGCTGGTCACCCGGTCGTCGCCGAGGGTGACCTCGACGTCGTGCAGGAACGGGTCCTCGGGGGACCACCTGCGCGCGTCGGGGCCGAGGGCCACGCGCGTCGGGACGCCCGGCTCCACCGTGGCGCGCGCCAGCTCGCGGCCGTCGGCGCGGACCACGACCTGCGCGGTCGTCGCGTCGGGCGGGACGTCGCTGCCGACGCCGGGCACGACAGTCACCTCGACCTCACCCGTCGCCAGGTCCGGGGTGAGAACGAGCCGGTCCACCCACCGCGCCGGCACGGACTCCAGCCAGACCGTCTGCCAGATGCCCGACTGCGGGGTGTACCAGATGCCGCCCGGCTCGAGCGTCTGCTTGCCGCGGCTGCGGTACGACGTGTCGGTGACGTCGCGGACCCGCACCACGACCTCGTGCTCGGCGCCGTCCGCGAGCGCGTCGGTGACGTCGAGCGTGAACGGCAGGTACCCGCCACGGTGCCCGCCGACGTCGACGCCGTCGACCCACACCTGCGCGTCCTGGTCGACCGCGCCGAGGTGCAGCAGCACGCGGTCGCGCACGAACCCGTCGGGGAGCACGACCGTCCGCCGGTACCAGAGCGCCTCGTCGGGCTGCAGCGTGCGGCCGACGCCGGACAGCGGCGCCTCGGGCGAGAACGGGACGAGGATCGGCCCGTCCCACACCTGCGGGCGCTCCTCGTCCGTGGCGTGCGTGAACGCGTGGTCCCAGCGGCCGTTGAGGTTGAGGTACGAGTCGCGCACCAGCTGCGGGCGCGGGTGCTCGGGGAGGACCGCGTCGGGGTCCAGGGTCTCGCCCCACGGGGTCATCACGAGGGCACCTCCACGTCAGGGGTCTCGTCGGGTACGGCCACGGGCGCGGGCACGTCGCGCAGCCGTCGCGCCGGGACGACGACGAGCAGGGCGACGACCGCCGCCGCGACGAAGATCCAGGGCGTCGGCACCTGCTTGACGACGCCCAGGTCGACGTACGTCTCGTCGGCACCCGCGATGACGGCCGCCCCGAGGAACGGGCCGACGACCATCGGGACGAGCACGGCGAACACCATCCGCAGCCCCTGCACCTGGCCCGCGCGGTCCGGCGGGGTCAGGTTGCGCACGGTCGCGGAGATGGCCGCGACCCCCAGCATGAACCCCGACATCATGACGATCCCCGCGCCGATGACGGCGAGCATGCCGCGCGCCGGGAACATCAGCAGCAGGCCGACGGCGTAGACGGCCACCACGGGCAGGACCGCGCGGTGCGGACCGGTGCGGTCGAGAAGGCGCCCGCCCAGCACGCTGACGACCGCCGCACCCAGCAGCACCGAGGCCAGCACGACCGGGTACCCGTCGATGTCGAGGTACCGCTGCACGTAGATGATGAGGAACGGCATGAACACCTGCGTGCTGGTGCCGAGCACCGCCCACGCCGCCAGCGCGACGTACAGCCGCGGCTGCGCGCGCACGGTGCTGGGCCGCAGCCCGTGCACGACGCTCGCGAGGTACGTGCCGCCGGGTCGCGGCGTCGGTGCCTCCTTCAGCCCGAACCACGCGACGACGCCCACCACCACCGTGGTCCCGCCGACGACCGCGAAGAAGACCGACCAGCGGCCGTCGCGCGTCAGCGGGTCGAGCGCGCCGAACACCAGCAGCATCGCCAGCAGCGGCAGCGTCGCGAGCACCCCGTCGACCCGGCCGCGGTTGGACGCGTCGGTGGAGTCGGTGACCCACGCGTTGAACGCCGCGTCGTTGGCCGTCGCCCCGAACACGCTCATGACGCAGTCGAGCAGGACGATCCCGGCGACCGCGACGACGACCGCGTCGAGCGCGGGCGCCAGGGCTGCCGCGGTGTCGACGCCGACCAGCCCGAAGGCCGCCGTGCTCGCACCCCACAGCACGTACCCGCCCGCGATGAACGTGCGCCGCCGCCCCACCCGGTCCGACCACGCCCCGGCCAGCAGCGTCGCCGCCGTCGCGGCCACGGCGCTCGCCGCGACGATCGTGGCCAGCACCGCCGGGGAGTCCGTGATCGTGTCGTGGACGAACACGTTGAGGTACATGTTCTCGACCGTCCAGGCGAGCTGTCCGGTGAGGCCCAGGAGGACCACCCAGACCCACAGCCGACGGCCCGTGTGGCTCCGTTGCACGGGGGGACTGTAACCAGCGGGGACGTCGGCCCGGACGACCCGCGCACCCGCCGCGCCGACAGGACACCCGACCGCCGGTACGACCGCCGACGTGCGCGCGGAGGTGCACGAGCGGTGAGCGTCCGGCGGATCGACCACCAGCACGTCGCCACGACGGGCCGGTGACGGGCGACGCCCCGGACCGGCGGCGTCGCCCGCCGAGCCTCAGCAGGTCGTCCCCGTCACGCACCACCGGTGCGCCACGTCGATGACGAGGCGCGACCCGGCGCCGGGTCCGTCGAGCACGAACGCCCGGAACGGCAGCCGCGCACGGACCCCGAGCCCGATCGTGGTGACGGCCTCGAAGCTGCCGGCCCAGCGCACGTCACGGAAGGTCGTGTACGACGAGGTGTCGACGAGCGACCCGTCCGGCAGGAACCACGAGTCCGTCGGCACGACGCCGGTGCGCGCCACGACGGCGAGCCGGGCACCGCCCCTCACCGGGACGACGGCCCCCGACCCGTCCTGGGTGACCTGGCCGACGTACTGCACGGACCAGCCCTGCAACGGCGCGTCGACGTCGAGCACCAGCCGGTCGTAGCAGGCGTGACGCCCGGCGCGCACGTTCGTCAGCTCGCCGGCGGAGACGTCACCACCCCCCTTCGGCTGCGACCCCCACACCAGGCCGCAGTAGGGGTGCGCCGAGGCCACGGGCGCGAGCACCAGACCCGTCACCACCGCCAGGAGCAGCACGAGGGCGCCCCGCAGGAGTCGGTTGCGCATGATGACCCTCCTTCTCGCCACGTCGTCGTCGACGGAGGGACGGGCCACGCCCCGACCCTCACCCGAAGGAGGCTCCGAGTCGGACGTCCGATACGTCCTGACGGTGGGTGACGAGTGGGCGAACCCGGGACGCCGGGCCGTCCGCGTCGGTAGGGTGCGCACGCCGGGCACTTCCGTCCCCTTTCTCCCCTGGAGCCCCGATGGCCTCGCCGCGAGCCGACACCCACCGCAGCAACCGTCAGGGGCTCGCCCGTCGCGTGAGCACCCCGCTGGTCCTGCTCGCGATGCTGACGGCGCTCCTCACCGCGCCGCCCGCCGTCGCACAGGCGCCGGACCCCGACGTGGCGGCGCAGCGGATGGCGGCGGTGCCGCAGGTCGCCGTCGCACCCGACGCGACGACCGGCACCATCTCGGGGCTCGCGACCGCCCCGGCGGGCTTCACGCCGTCGTCGTGGGACGCCTGGGCGATCGACCCGGCGAGCGGCGCCACCGTGGAGACCACGCCGGTCGCCGCGGACGGCACCTACCTCCTGACCGTGCCCCCCGGGACGTACGTGGTCCTCTTCATGGGCGTGGGCTACCGACCCGTGCCCGAGACGGAGGGCCCGGGCTACCGCATCTGGCCCGACGCCTACGCGGACGCCGACGGGACGCCGGTCGTCGTGGCGGCCGGCCAGGCCGTCACGGGGATCGACATGGCCCTCACGCTGGAGACGGTCCTCACGTCGAGCGGGCGGCTCGAGCCCATGCTGGACAGGTTCCGCGTCGACTTCACGGTGACGACGCCGGCCGCCGGCCGGTACGCCACCGGCGAGGTGATCGGCCGCCTGCAGAGCGGAGAGGTCGTCGCCCGCACGCCGCTGCGCACCGAGGACCAGGGGCGGGGCGTGCTCGTCCTGCGGACCGGGCTCCGGGCCGCGGACCTCCCGCGTCTCACCCTCGAGTACTCGGGGGACGCGACCTTCGACCACAGCGACACGACGGTCCTCGCACCTGCCGTCCCCGCCCTCGGCGAGCCCGTGCGCGTCCTCGACTCCGCGGCACCCGGCACGGTGTGCGTCGACCTCGACGACGTGCTGTGGGTACCCACCGACGCCACCGGCGTGATGGTCAACGTGACGGCCGCCGCACCGTCGGGCGTCGGGCACGGCGTCGTGTACGGCGACACGGCGGGCGGCGGGACCACACCGCGCCCGGCGGGGTCGACCGTCAACTTCGAGTCCGGCGCGGACGTGGCCAACTGGGCGCTGGTCGACCTGCCGGCGAACCGGCGCCTCTGCTACGCCACGGCCGGCGCCGACCGGGTACGCAAGATCATCGACCTGACCGGGTTCGTCTACCCGGGGACGGGCCTCGTCTCGCAGCCGTCGACACGTCTGCTGGACACGCGCGGCCCGAGTCGCGTCGGCAGCATCGCCGGCCCGGTCGCGCCGTCCTCGACCCAGGTCGTCCAGGTCGCGGGGCGCGCCGGCGTGCCGGCCACGGCCACGGCCGTGCTCCTCAACGTGACGGTCGTCGGGGCGACGTCACCGGGCAACCTGCGCGTCTTCCCCGGGTCCTCGGCCGTACCGAACACGTCGGTCGTCAACTACGCACCCGGGGTCGACAAGGCCAACTCGACGCTCGTGCCGCTCGGCCCCGGCGGCACGGTCGCGTTCTGGTCCGACACGGCGGTCGGCACGGTCGAGAACCCGGTCGAGGTCGTCCTGGACGTCGTCGGGTACACCACACCGGGCAGCCAGGTCGTCCCGCTCGCACCCGTGCGCGTGCTGGACAGCCGCCCCGAGTCGGCCGTCGGACCGCTCCTGGGGCGTCTCAACTGGCGTCAGACCAGCGTCTTCACCGCGGCGGGCCAGGCCGGTGTGCCCACGGGCGCGGCGGCCGTCATCCTCAACGTCACCGCGGTGTCCTCCCCGGCGGCGGGGAACCTGCGGGTCTTCTCGGGCGACCGGTGGCGACACCCGGACACCTCGACGCTCAACTACATCGAGGGCCGTGACGTACCGAACCTCGTCGTCGTGCCGCTCGACAGCTCGCCGGACACCTTCCTGTACTCCGACAGCGACCTCGGGACACCCTTCGTCGTGGCCGACGTCGTCGGTTACGTCGAGCGTCGCTAGCGTCGGCGTCGGTGCCGGAGACGCGTTGCTAGCCTCGGGACGGTGCCCGAGCTGAACGACGTCCTCGACGACCTGCGCCGCCACCCCGACCTCGAGGCGCCGAACCTCTACGCGGTCGACGCGAGCGACCGGCTGATCCTCGACGAGGCGGCGGCGCTGCTCGCGGACGCGCCCGCCGGCACGGTCGTCGTCGTCGGGGACCGGTACGGCGCGCTGACGCTCGGCGCGATCGCCCGGCACGGCGTCACCGGGGTCCGCACGCACCAGGACCGCCTGACCGGCGAGCGCGCGCTGCACGAGAACGCCGCACGCCTGGGCGTCGACGGGTTCACGTCGCACGGGCTCACCGCCGACCTGGTGGCGGGCGCACGCGTCGTGCTCCTGCAGCTGCCGCGGTCCCTCGACGAGCTCGACGAGGTCGCCGCGCTGGTCGCGGAGCACGCGGACCCGGCGGTCGTCGTCGTCGCGGGCGGGCGGGTCAAGCACATGACCACCGCGATGAACGACGTCCTCGCCCGGCACCTGGGCGTGGTCGAGGCGCGGCTCGCGCGGCAGAAGTCACGGGCCCTGGTGGCGTCGTCGCCGCACCCGGCGGCCGAGCGCCCGACGCGACGATGGCCCGAGCGCGCGACGCACGCGTGGGCCGGGCACGACGACCTCGTGGTGTGCGCGCACGGCGGCGCGTTCGCCGGCACGAGCATCGACATCGGGACGCGCGCGCTGCTCGCCCACCTCGACGAGGTCCCGCGGACGACGGGCACGGCGGTGGATCTCGGGTGCGGCACGGGCGTGCTCGCCGTCGCCCTCGCCCGCCTGCGGCCCGGACTCGACGTGATCGCCACGGACGAGTCCGCGACCGCCGTCGCGTCGGCACTGGCCACGGTGGACGCGAACGGCGTCGCCGACCGGGTGCGGGTCACCAGGGCGCTCGGTACCGAGGGCATCCCCGACGCGAGCGTCGACCTCGTGCTGCTCAACCCGCCGTTCCACGTCGGCGCCACCATCGCCCCGGCGATCGCCCGCACCCTGTTCGCCGACGCCGCGCGCGTGCTGCGCCCCGGCGGGCAGCTGTGGGCGGTGTGGAACTCGCACCTGCGCTACCGGCCGACCCTCGAGCAGGTCGTCGGGCCGACGCGGCAGGTGGGCCGGGACCCGAAGTTCACGGTGACGGTGTCGACGCGACGCTGACCCACCCGGCGGACGGGGCGTATCACGCCGTCCACCTCGGCATGCGGTGCCGTCCACAGATCCACCGTGCGGGCAAGCCCCTCGCCGTGGACGATCGCATCCATCGTCGACGGAGCCGTCCGACGACCACGGCCCGACCACGTCACGGACAGAGCCACGACTCCCGGTCAGCCCCGGCTGACCCCGTCCATGACCACCTTCTCCAGTCCTGCCAGTGCATCGGCCGCGTCGCCACGCAGCGGCTGACCGTGCCCCGGGAGCCGGATCACCCGCAGCGCGCGGGCCGCGGCCAGCGGCCCCAGGTCGAGCGGCGACCGCCCGGCGACCGTCCCGTGCGGCAGGACCGCCAGCTCCTCGAGCGCCGGAAGCGCCTGAACGCCCTCGAGCGAGACGAGGCACGCGTCATCGACCCACAGCTCACGGAGCGCATCCAGCCCGCACGCGGGCCGCAGATCGAACACCTGGTCCCGAACCGACCGGTCGGCCTCCACCCGCGCGACCCGGAGACGAGGGAGGTGGCACAGCAACGCGATCGACAGCGTGCGTACGCGGGACAGGTGCACCGTGGTCAGGTGCGCAGCATCCCGCATGGGCCCCGTGATGTGACCCTCGTCGGCGGCCAGGTGCTCAAGTCGCAGCAGGTCACCGGACCGGACCGGCTCACGCAGAGACGCCCCGCTGGTGACGTCGAGACTCCGCAGACGTTCCAGGGTCCTGGCCGGCAGCCTGGGCACAGGGCGCCGCGAGTCGATCGTCAGCACGTCGAGGGACAGCCCGTCGAGCCACTCGAGGCTGTCACCCGTCGTCCTCTCGTCGAGGTCGATGCCTCGCACGCCGCTGCTGACAAGACGTGCCAGGTCGTCGTCGGTCGGGACTCGGCCGGGGCGCGCGCACCTGATCTTCTCGGCACCAGCCGCGAAGACCACCTTGCGCGTCTCGTATCTCATCGTGCGGACCTTCTGATCTCGACCCTCCGGTTCAGCAGTCGTGGCCCGATGCGAGCACTCCTCGCGCGGATCAGCTTGTCCTGTGCATCACTTCCACGCACACCGGTCGCCTCGCGGTGCCGGCCCCCTCGGCCGCGACCCCCTCGCGTCCGCACCGCAGCAGTGCGGCTGAGCGGAAACTAGCGAGTCGCCAGTCGCGATCCCCACCGGGTCTGTTCGGGTGATGTTCACCCTTCAGGTGATTTCGGGTGGTCCGCCGCGGCGGTGCGGCCCCGAGCGATGGTGCACTGCCGAACGTCGAGGTCGTCTCCCGCCACTCACGCACCGTCGCCCGCCGCGTGTCGTGGACGCAGGCACGGGGCCCGCGTGCCTCTGGGAGACTTGCACCATGCCGCTCGACGACGCCCCCGCCACCCGCGTCCCCCTCGCCGACGTCACCCCGCCGATCGCACTCGGCCCGCTCGACGGCCGGTACCGCCCGGCGGTCGCACCGCTGGTGGACCACCTGTCGGAGGCGGCGCTCAACCGGGCACGCGTCGAGGTCGAGGTCGAGTGGGTCATCCACCTGACGTCCCACGCCGTCGTCCCCGGCGCCCCGGAGCTGGCTCCCGACGAGGAGCAGTACCTGCGCGACGTGGTCGCGACGTTCGGCGCGGCCGAGATCGCCGAGCTGGCGGAGATCGAGCGCACGACGGTGCACGACGTGAAGGCCGTCGAGTACTTCCTCAAGCGCCGCATCGCCGCGGCCCCCGAGGCGCTGCGGCCCGACACCGTGCTGCCGCAGGTCAACGAGCTCGTGCACTTCGCGCTGACCAGCGAGGACGTCAACAACCTGTCGTACGCGCTGATGGTGCGCGGCGCGGTGCGCGAGGTGTGGTTCCCGGCGGCCGTCGGCCTGGTCGACGAGGTCGCGGCCATGGCGGCCGAGCACGCCGCCGTCCCGATGCTCGCGCTGACGCACGGCCAGCCGGCGACCCCGACGACGCTCGGCAAGGAGCTCGCGGTCCTCGCGCACCGCCTGCGCCGCCAGCTGCGCCGCATCGAGGGCGACGAGTACCTGGGCAAGCTCAACGGCGCCACGGGCACGTACGGCGCGCACCTGGCCGCGGTGCCGGACGCCGACTGGCAGATGGTCTCGCGCACGTTCGTCGAGCACCTGGGCCTGACGTGGAACCCGCTGACCACGCAGATCGAGTCGCACGACTGGCAGGCCGAGCTCTACGCCGACGTCGCGCGTTTCAACCGGGTGCTGCACAACCTGGCCACCGACGTGTGGACGTACATCAGCCGGGGCGTGTTCACGCAGATCCCCGTCGCGGGCGCGACGGGCTCGTCGACCATGCCGCACAAGGTCAACCCGATCCGCTTCGAGAACGCCGAGGCGAACCTCGAGATCTCGTGCGCGCTGCTGGACACCCTGGCCTCGACGCTGGTCACGAGCCGGCTGCAGCGCGACCTGACCGACTCCACGACGCAGCGCAACATCGGCCCCGCGTTCGGGCACTCGCTGCTCGCGATCGACAACGTGCGCCGCGGCCTGCGGGCCCTGTCGGTGGACGAGGCGATGCTGGCGCGCGAGCTCGACGGCAACTGGGAGGTGCTGGGCGAGGCCGTGCAGTCGGCGATGCGCGCGGCGTCCGTCGCGGGTGTCCCGGGCATGGAGAACCCGTACGAGCGACTCAAGGAGCTCACGCGCGGCCACCGGCTCACCGCGGACGACATGCGGGAGTTCGTCGACGGGCTCGGTCTGCCCGCCGACGTGGCCGAGAGGCTCCGAAACCTCTCGCCCGCGACGTACACCGGACTCGCGACGTCCCTCGTCGCCCATCTGGAGTAGTCCGCGCAAGCGTTTCGCCCGGTTCCGGGTGGAAACGCGTGCTGGTGCGTCACCCGTTCGGCCCAGCGTGCCGTGGACGAGGTGGGAGCGATCCCCGTCGAGACGTTTCGAGACCTGGACAGGTGCCCGGAAACCGGTCAGAATCGTCGGCGTCGTCGGAATCCTCCCCTTCAGTCCGATACGGCAAGGAAGCCCACACGTGACACTGATGCAGAAGGCGATCACCCCGTCGCTGGCGCACGCGCACCTCACGCAGGGTCACGACCGGATCGCCGGTTACGTGGTCCGCGCGGAGGACGTCGCCTTCGCGACCACCCCGGCCCAGCTCTTCGAGGTGCACGGCCTGGGCTACCCCGGCTCACCGTTCAGCCCGTACGACCGGTCGATCGACATCCTGCGGTTCGAGTCCTCGCCGCAGCTCCAGTACCGCGACGTGCCGGGCTACATCGTCCCGCTGTGGTGGCTGCGGCACTCCCGCATCCCCCCGGGCGCCGAGCTCATCCGCGTGCACGACGACGGGACGTCCACCCTGCTCGCCCGGTACGGCGACGTGGGGACCGGCTGGACCGTCACCCAGCTCGGGGCACCGCGCGGCGCGCTGGCGTCGTTGTCACGGTGCGTCGGTCCCGTCGCGAAGTGGCACGGGGCGTACCTCGAGGCGGACGTGGTCGACGGCGGGCACACGGTCGTGCTCGCCCTGGCCAACCCGCCGCTCGCGGAGACCGGGTTCCACCAGTCGCCGTCGGGCCGCTGGTACCGGCGGGTCGCCCGCGAGGACGTCACCGAGCTCTTCGAGCTCGACCTCACGGCCCGCTGGAACGGCCTGTCGGTGCGCGTGGTCGACCAGTGGCAGGACGCGCAGCGGTACGTCGTCGCGCGGATCTCGCACCTGGGCGACGACATCGAGCGGGCCGAGCGACTGCACCTCGAGCGGGTCGAGGCCGGCGTCTACGAGGCGATCGTGTACGCCGCCGAGCTCACCGACATCGAGACCAACCAGGTCGTCCCGCACACGTGGGCACCCGGCCCCGCCGCGCAGCAGCGGCACTGGGCCCACTCCTGAAATCTGATCGGTGAAGTTTCACCCACAAGGCGCCGAGGTCGCGTAGCATCCTCGACATAACGGCACGAACCCGAGCGGCACTCCTTCCCGGAGAGCCCCGGTCAGGTCGGACCTCCGGTCCGACCCACAGACCGCACCGGGCCTGGTCCTCCCCCCCGACCAGGCCCGGTGCGCTTTTTCCGGGACCTGTCGCCGTGGGGGCGGGCGACCCGGGCCGAGCACGTGCCGGCGGCGCCCGCGGGTCAGGCGGGGTCGTGAGCCGCGCCGCGCAGCGCCTGGTCGACCAGCCGGGGCACGAGGCTCTCCTCGAGCGGGACCCGGAGCACCAGCAGCCGGTGGTAGCACGCACCCCAGAGCTGGTCGACCACGATGTCCAGGTCCGCGTCCTCACGCAGCTGCCCCTGGCGCTGGGCCGCGCGCAGGCGTGCACGCGCCAGCTCGCGGCGGGGCAGGGAGTACAGCTGCGGCCACGCCTCACCGAGGTCGGGGTCGATCTGGGCCGCCCCGACGAGCTCGACGAGCGCCGTGCCCGCCCCTCCCGAGGTGACCAGCCGGACGAACGACGTCAGCTGCGCGACGAGGTCGGCACGCAGGTCGCCCGTGTCGGCGAACCCGAGCGCGGGCGCGCTGCGCGCGAAGTACGCCTCGGCCGCGAGCGCACCCGGCGACGGCCACCACTTGTGCAGGGTCGTCCTGCTCGCCCCGGCCTCCTTGGCGACGCGCTCGAACGTCACCGCGCGCAGCCCTTCGGCCAGCAGGAGGTGACCGGCGGCGGCGAGCACCGCGGTCCGCACCTCCGCTGCGGGCCGGCGTCCGCGGCCCCGGCGGGACGTCGTCGACTCGGTCACGCGCGCTCCTTTTATGGACAGTGAGTCCATATCGCTCTAGGCTCGTAAGTGGACACTCCGTCCACATCCTAGAGGGAGGTGCGCACATGGCCGGCACTGCGGGACGCGTCGCCATCGTCACCGGCGGGTCAGGGGGCATCGGGCGCACGAGCGCCGCCCGGCTCGCGGCCGACGGCATGGCGGTCGTCATCCACCACGGCAGTCACGCCGAGCGCGCGGCACAGGCCGTGCGGGACATCACCGACGCCGGCGGGCAGGCCGTCGCCGCCGGCGGGGACGTCGCCGACGAGGACGACATGGCGGCGCTCTTCGACACGGCGCAGGACATCTTCGGCGGCGTCGACGTCGTCGTCCACACCGCCGGGATCATGCCGCTGTCCCCCCTCGCCGGGCTCGACCTCGAGACGTTCGACCGCGTCCAGCGCACCAACGTGCGCGGCACCTTCGTCGTCGACCGGCTCGCCGCGCAGCGGGTGCGCCCGGGCGGCGCGATCGTCAACGTCTCCACGTCGGTCACGCGGCTGCAGATCCCGGGGTACGGGGCGTACGCGGCGTCCAAGGGCGCCGTCGAGGCGATGACGCTGATCCTCGCGCGGGAGCTGCGCGGGCAGGACGTCACCGTCAACGCGGTCGCGCCCGGCCCCACGGCGACCCCGCTGTTCCTCGACGGCAAGAGCCCCGAGCAGGTCGAGGCGATCGCCGCCGCCAACCCGATGCAGCGCCTCGGGACCCCGGCCGACGTCGCCGAGGTGGTGGCGTTCCTCGCCGGTCCCGGCCGCTGGGTCAACGGCCAGGTGCTCCACGTCAACGGCGGTGCGGCGTGAGGGCCGCACGTACGACGGCACCGGGCCGGCCCGCTCTCGTGGCGACGGTGCTGGTCACGCTCGTCGCGGTCACGGGCTGCACCCGGGCGGACGAGGACCGGACGCCCGCGGCGCTGACGTCGTCACCGGCCGCTCCCTCGTCGACCCTCGTTCCCTCCTCGACCCCCGCGGCGCCCGCCGCCGCGCTCGGCTCGCCGACCGAGCTGGTCACCGGCCTCGACGCCCCCTGGGGCCTGACGTTCCTGCCCGACGGCTCCGCGCTCGTCTCGGAGCGGATCAGCGGCCGGATCGTGCGCGTCACGGCCGACGGCGGGCAGCCGCGCACGGTCGGCGTCGTGCCCGGGGTGGCCGTCTCCTCCGAGGGAGGGCTGCTGGGGATCGTCGCGTCCCCCGACTTCGCCACGGACCGCACGGTGTTCGCGTCGGTGTCCGGCCCGCAGGAGAACCGGGTCGTCGCGCTGACGATCGCGCAGGACCACGGCTCGCTCGCGCTCGACCGCGTCGTGCTCGACGGCATCACCACGGCCGACCGGCACCACGGGGGGCGCCTCGCCATCGGGCCCGACGGCCACCTGTGGGTCGGGACGGGCGACGCCTTCGAGCCCGAGAACGCCGCCGACGACGACTCCCTCAACGGCAAGGTGCTGCGCGTCGCGCTCGACGGGTCGGTGCCCGCCGACAACCCCGGCGACTCGCCCGTCTGGTCGAGCGGGCACCGCAACGTCCAGGGCATCGCCTTCGGCCCCGACGGCACCGCGTACGCCACCGAGCTCGGCCACCGCACGTGGGACGAGGTCAACGTGCTGCGCCCCGGCCGCGACTACGGGTGGCCCGAGAGCGAGGGCATCGAGGGCGACACCGGCGAGCGGCCCCTGGCGGTGCTCCCGCCCGACGACGCGAGCCCCTCCGGGGTCGCGTACGCGGCGGGGTCGCTGTGGGTCGGCGCGCTCGGCGGGCAGCGCCTGTGGCAGGTGCCCGTCGAGGGCGGCGCCGCGACCGGTGAGCCGGTCGCGCACCTCGTCGGCGACCACGGGCGGATCCGCACGGTCGAGGTCGCGCCCGACGGCGCGCTGTGGCTGGTCACGTCGAACACCGACCTGGCGACCTGGGGCGGCACGGACCCGCGCCCGGGCGACGACCGCATCC
>JAEWEJ010000348.1 GCA_023389455.1 Actinomycetes bacterium
CGGTGTGATCCTGCTCGACGACGGCACCCTGACCTACTCGGCCGGCGACCTGACGTCAGCAGCCGGCTGCGAGTTCGCGGTGCTGCGGGCGCTCGACGCGCACCTGGGCCGCGCCCCGGTGGCGGTCCCCGACGCGGACGTCGTGCTGGCCCGCGTCGCGCACCTGGGCGACGAGCACGAGCAGCGCGTGCTGCGCGACCTGGTCCGGCGCTACGGGGTGTGGCAGCCCGGCGCGCGCGGCGGCCTGGCGCAGGTGCCGGGCACGGGTGACCCGTCGTCGCGCGCGCACCTGGAGACGGCGCAGGCCGTGACGCTGGACCTGCTGTCCTCGGCGGACGTCGTGCACCAGGCCGCGTTCTTCGACGGCCGGTTCGTGGGGCGCGCGGACTTCGTCGTGCGGGACGACGACGGCGCGTGGTCGGTGCGTGACGCCAAGCTCGCCCGCAACGCCCAGCCGACCGCGCTGCTGCAGGTCGCGGCGTACGCCGACCAGCTCGCGCGGGCCGGGCTGCCGGTGGCGCGCGAGGTGCAGCTCGTCCTGGGCGACGGCGCGGTGACGCGCCACGCCGTCGCCGACCTGGTCCCCGTCTACCTGGACCGGCGCGCCCGGCTGCAGCACGTGCTGGACGCGCACCGGGCGGAGGACGGCCCGGTCGTGTGGGGGGACGCGCGCTGGGCGGCCTGCGGCCGGTGCTCGCTGTGCACGCGCGAGCTCGAGGCGCGCCGCGACGTCACGCTCGTCGCCGGCGTCTACGAGCGGCAGCGCGCACGGCTCGCGACCGCCGGGATCACGACGGTCGAGGAGCTGGCGGCCGCGCCGGACGACCTGGAGGTCGACGGGCTGAGCCCCGCGTACCTGGCGAACGCCCGGCTGCAGGCGCGGCTGCAGGTCGACCTGGAGGCGCGCAACCCGGACCCCGCGCACCCGACGGACGTGCCGTGGGCGGTGACGCACCCCGAGCGCGTCGCGGAGCTGCTGCCACCGCCCGACCCGGGCGACATCTTCTTCGACTTCGAGGGCGACCCGCTCTGGTACGACGCGGCGATGGCGGGCGAGCCCGACGCGTGGGGTCTGGAGTACCTGTTCGGCGTGGTGGAGAACCCGCCGTCGCCGGACGCCGAGGCACCGTTCGTGGCCTTCTGGGCGCACGACCGCGCCGCCGAGCGTGTCGCGCTGCGCGACTTCCTGGCGTACCTCGCGGACCGCCGCGCGCGCTTCCCCGGCATGCACGTCTACCACTACGCGGCCTATGAGAAGTCGACGCTGCGCCGCCTCGCCGCACGCCACGGCGAGGGCGAGGCGCAGGTCGACGCGCTGCTGCGCGAGGGCCTGCTGGTCGACCTGTACGCCGCGGTCAAGGCGGGCGTGCGCACCGGGCAGCGGTCGTACTCCCTGAAGAAGCTCGAGCCGCTGTACATGGCGACGGGCCGCGGTGGCGGCGTGACGAACGCGGCCGACTCGATCGTCGAGTACGCCGAGGCCGTCGCCGCGCGCGACGCGGGGCGGCTCGACGACTGGACCGACCGCATCAAGGCCATCGAGGTCTACAACCACTACGACTGCGACTCCACGCTCGGGCTGCGCGACTGGCTGCTGGCACGGCTCGACGAGGCCGGGGTCGCGCCGTCGCGGGCCGTCGTCCTCGACCCGACGGCCGAGGCCCGCGCGGCCGAGCTCGCCGCGCCCGACCCGCTCGAGGACGCGCTGCTCGCGGTCGCCGGCCCGGGGCCGGCCGAGGGTGTCGTCCGCTCCCCCGCACGCCAGGCCGTCGCGCTCGTCGGCGCGGCCCTGCGGTACCACCAGCGTGAGGACAAGCCGTACTGGTGGGGGCACTTCGACCGGCTCGGCGCGCACCCCTCGGACTGGACGGAGCGGCGCAACGTGCTGCTCGCGGACCGGCCCGGTGCCGTCGAGGTCGTCACCGACTGGCACCTGCCGGCGGGCAAGCAGGTCGAGCGTCGCGTGCTGCGCATGACGGGCCTGCTCGAGCCGGGCAGCGACCTGCGGCCCGGGGCCCAGGCGGTCGGCCTGTACGACCCGCCCCTGCCCGAGTGCGTCAAGCGGTCGGTCGACGCCCCGCGCGGGTGGTGCGAGCGCATGACGGTGCTCGACGTGACGGCCACCGGCGAGGGTGCGTCGGTGCGCGACGTCCTGCTCGTGGAGGAGACGCGCCCGCGCGGGTCGGAGGCCTTCGACGAGCTGCCCATGGCGCTGGCGCCGTCCGGGCCGATCGGCACGGGCCCGCTGCGCGAGGCGATCCGCGGGCTCGCGCAGCAGGTGCTCGACACCGTGCAGGCCGCGCCCGACGCCGCCGACGTGCCGCTGCCGCGGTCCGCGGTGCTCGACCTGGCACGGCGCACGCCGCCGCGCACCCGGTCGGGCCGGCCGCTGCCCCGGGTCGACGCGGACGCGCAGGCCGGCACGGACGGGGGCGCGGACCTCGTCGACGTGCTCACCCGCGCCGTGGAGGACCTCGACGACTCCTACCTCGCGGTCCAGGGCCCGCCCGGGACCGGCAAGACGTACACCGGGGCCCGCGTGATCGCCGCGCTCGTGGCGCGGGGGTGGCGCGTCGGCGTCGTCGCGCAGTCGCACGCCGTGGTCGAGAACATGCTGCGCGGGGTCGCCGCCGCGGGCGTCCCGCGGGACGCGATCGCGAAGAAGGCGCCCGGATCGTCCGACACCCGCACCGCGGACCCGGCCGCACCGTGGACCTGGCTGCCCGACGCGGGGTTCGGCGCGTTCTGGGCCGCGCACCCCGGCGGACGGCCCGGCGGCGGCGCGGTGCTGGGCGGCACCGCGTGGGACCTGGTGAGCGCGAAGCGGCGGCCCGCGGAGCCGCTGGACCTGCTGGTGGTCGACGAGGCCGGGCAGTTCGCGCTGGCGAACACGTTCGCCGTCGCCGGCGCGGCCCGCAGCCTGCTGCTGCTCGGTGACCCGCAGCAGCTGCCGCAGGTCAGCCAGGGCACCCACCCCGAACCGGTGGACCGCAGCGCCCTGGGCTGGCTCACCGACGGGCACGACACGCTGCCGGCCGACCTCGGCTACTTCCTGCCCGTGACGTACCGCCTGCACCCCGCGCTGTGCGCGGCCGTCTCCACGCTGGCGTACGAGGGCCGCCTCACGTCGGCGCCCCGCGCGGCCCGGCGGTCGCTCGACGGCGTGCCGCCGGGCGTCCACGGCGTGCTGGTCGACCACGAGGGCAACGCCGTCGCGTCCCCGCAGGAGGCCGACGTGGTGGTCCGCCTCGTGGCCGACCTCGTGGGGCGGACGTGGCACGACCCGGACGCGACCGCGCCGTCCCGTCCGCTGACGCCCGCCGACGTGCTCGTCGTCGCCGCGTACAACGCGCAGGTGTGGACGGTGCGGCAACGACTCGACGCGGCCGGGTTCACCGCGACCCGGGTCGGCACGGTCGACCGGTTCCAGGGCCAGGAGGCGCCCGTCGTCGTCGTGACGACCGCCGCGTCCTCCCCCGCCCGGGTGCCGCGCGGCCTGGACTTCCTGCTCGACCGCAACCGGCTGAACGTCGCCGTGTCCCGCGGGCAGTGGGCGGCCTTCGTCGTCCGCTCCGCGCACCTCACCCGCACCCTGCCCGCCCGGCCCGAGTCTCTCGAACGCCTCGGCGCGTTCGTGGGACTCACCACCCGCTCGGTCGTGGAGCCGCCGCCGGGGACGTAGCGTCGGGCGTGGCGCGGCGGGCACCGCAGACGGCACCGCCGCAGGGACGACCCCAGGAGGCGATGACGATGGGCGTGGACGAGGAGTTCGACCGGGTGCGCACGGCGCTGCGCACCGAGGAGCAGGCGCTCGCGCGGGAGTTCGACCGGATCGACTCCGAGGCGCGGGCCACGATCGACGCGAGCGTCGAGCACGTGCGCACCGAGCTCGCCACGCAGGCCGACCGCATCCGCGAGGCGATCGCGCAGCAGCGCGCCGAGGTCGAGGCGCGTACCGAGGAGGTCGCGCAGAGCCTGGAGGGCGATGCCGGCGACGACCCCTACGGCGACCTCGCCGGTGAGGGCGACTTCGCCGGTGAGGCCGACCTCGCCGGTGAGGGCGACCTCGCCGGTGAGGGCGACCTCGCGGGTGAGGGCGACATCGCTGGTGCGGACGACCTCGTCGGCGGCGAGGCCGTGGGCACCGAGGGGTCCGTGGACGAGGCCGTGGGGGCGGACGCGGGCACGGGCACGTGGGTCGCCGAGGGCGACGAGCGGGCCGCGGACACGGGTTCCGCGCCGCACGACGCCGCAGCCGGTGGCGACGCGGGCGCCGACGACCAGCCGGACGACGACGCGCCTCACGCCGTCGCGGCGGAGGGCTACGCGGACGACATCGTGTGGGAGGACGAGGAAGTCGGGGACGAGGAGGCCGGGTCCGCGGAGGCCGGGTCCGCGGAGCCCGTCCCCGGGGACGTCGTGTCCGAGGAGACCGTGTCCCCGGTGAACCTCGACCGCGTCGACGACCCGGACGGCACCGACGTCGACCACGTCTCGGCCGGCGGTGACGCGGCCCCGGAGGGCACCGTCGACGGCGTCGAGCTCGGCGACTGACGGGCCGGCCCCCACCAGGCCGACGGTCACGGAACGTCGCACACTGGTGGGGTGCCGTCACCGCGGCGGCGCGTGACGGCGGAGGCGACCCGTGGGCATCGACGACCTGGTGAAGAAGGCGAAGGGTGCGGTCTCCGGCCGCGAGGAGCAGGCGAAGGACGCCCTCGACAAGGCCGCGGACGCACTGAAGTCGCGGACCGACGCCGGGACCGACGCGAAGATCGACAGCGTCGTGGACGCGGCGAAGAAGCAGCTGGACCAGCAGAAGCGGACCTGACCTGCCGGCCCGAGCGGACCTGACCTGCCGGACCGACGCCGGCGCGTGACCTGCCGGCGCCGGTCTAGGTGAGCGTCTCGCCCGTGCGCTCGGGGAGCGCGAGCGCACCCAGCGCGGCCACGACGAACACCGACGCGAAGACCGTGAACAGCAGCCCTGTCCCGCCGAGCTCCCGCAGCTGCGGGACGGCGAGCGGCGCGAGCACGGACGCCGTGCGCCCGACGCCGGCGGCCCAGCCCGCGCCCGTCGTGCGGACGCGCGTCGGGTAGAGCTCGGGCGTCACCGCGTACAGCGCGCCCCACGCACCGAGGTTGAAGAACGACAGCAGCAGCCCGGCGCCGACGATCTGCACGTCGCCGGACGCGGCCGCGAACAGGCCGGCTGCGACGGCGGACCCCGCGAGGAACGCGGCGAGGGTGCGCCGCCGGCCCCACGTCTCGACGAGCACGGCCGCGGCCGCGTACCCCGGCAGCTGCCCGAGCGTGATGATGAGGGTGTACTCGAACGACCGCACGAGCGTGTGCCCGTCGGCGGCGAGCAGCGACGGCAGCCAGATGAACGCGCCGTAGTACGAGAAGTTCACCGCGAACCACACCAGCCACAGGGCGGCGGTGCGCCGCCGCAGGCCGGGCGTCCACAGCGCCGCCATGCGGGGCGTCCCCGCCGCGGCGTCCGGCACCGCGGCGTCCGGCACCGCGACGGCCGAGGTC
>JAEWEJ010000277.1 GCA_023389455.1 Actinomycetes bacterium
GCCTCGGCGCGCTCGTACTGGGCGCGGAACTTGGCCAGCAGCGGCAGCCCGAGCTGGACGGAGAGCTGTTCCACTTCCGTGGTGCCGTAGGCCAGCGCCACCGGCAGCACGCCGGCATCGCGCAGCCCGTCCAGAAGCGCCTGGGCGCTGGCCTGGTCGGGAACGCGGCTCAGGCCGCCGAAGTCGAGGATGACCGCGGCGCGCCCGAACAGCTTGGGCGCGCGCGCCACGCGCTCGCGCATTTCCTGTACCAGCCGCTCCACGTCGAGGGTGCGGATGCGCAGGTTGGCGATGCCTACCTGCCCGATCTTCAGTTCGCCTGCCTGTTCGTAATCCGGATTCACTGCCATCTCAGGTTCCCGTCGGCCGCTGCTGCATGGGCCGGCGTGTGTGGCCCACCCATGGAACATCGGGCAGGTTGTCGCCATAGGTTTCCTTCACCCACTCGTAGCTGCACAGGTCCTTGAGCAGCATGCTGGCACGCACGTCCACCTCGCCCTGCGCGTTGTGCATCGTGTTCTGCCCGACCTCGCGGAAGCCGAAGCTGCCGTGGAACAGCAGCGCGGCATCGGCGCCGTGGTCCAGGAACACCTCGCAGGCCATCTGCGGGTAGCGCAGCTCGGCGTAGCTCTGCGCATCGGCGTAGAACGCACGGCCGACGCCGCCGCCGCGGCGGCGGCTGGCGACCACGATGCGGTCGATATAGAAGAAGCTGGGGTAACGCTGCTGGAACCAGGCGAAGTTGCAGCTGTCGTGCTCGCTGCTGCTGCCGTAACCCACCAGGAAGCCGGCCATGTTGCCGTCGCGCTCGGCGACGCGGAAATACTCGGCGGTTTCGTAGAAGCGGCGGATCTTGGCGGCATCCAGCGGCAGGATGGCCAGGCCGGCGTTGTTGTTCAGTGCCAGGACGGAATCGAGCTCGTGCTCGCGCACGTCGCGGATGACGATCGACATTGTGACTCCGTGGGTGAAGCGGTCGGCCCCGAGTGGGGGTGGGGGCTGGCCGGCGATTATCGCATGGCCGGCCGGACCCGGCGTGCGCCGGCCGGGCATGACTTCCGTGGGAGGGCGCGAAGCGCCCGGGCTCCTTACCATGCACGCATGTTGGGATACCTCAGCCATACCCGCGTCCTGCGCCTGGCCGGCCTGTTCACCTGGGCCATCGTCAGCCTGCCGCTCATCTACAGCCAGTACGCACTGGACGAGGAGGCCGTGCCCGGGTGGCCGGGCGAGGTGCTGTGGCTGTTCGTGGTCTATGCCGCGTTTGGCGGCTGCTATTTCTGGTTGACCCGCCGGCTCAACAGCGGCGGCCACGCGCACTGGTACGACCGCCTGCTGCTGGTGGTGCTTACCCTGTGCGCGCTGGCGGTCAGTTTCCTCAACGGCTCGGGCCTGGGCAGCATCCTGATGATGGTCGCGGCCGGGGTCATCCCATGGCTGCTGCCGGTGCGCATGGGCGTGCTGTGGCTGCTGCTGAGCCAGCTGACGGTGCTGCCGGTGTACCTGATGCTGGGCTTCTCGATGTTCGAGGCGCTGATGCAGTCGCTGCTGTATGGCGGCTTCTCGATGTTCATCTTCGTGACCAGCCTCGTGGCGCGGCAGCAGACCCAGGCCCGCGAGGAGCAGCGCCGGCTCAACGCCGAGCTGCGCGCCACCCGCCTGCTGCTGGCCGAAAGCGCCCGGGTCAACGAGCGCACGCGCATTTCCCGCGAGCTGCACGACCTGCTCGGCCACCACCTGACCGCGCTGAGCCTGAACCTCGAGGTGGCCGGGCACATCACCGAGGGCCAGGCGCAGGAGCATGTGCGCCAGGCCCATACCCTGGCCAAGCTGCTGCTCACCGACGTGCGCGAGGCGGTCAGCCAGCTGCGCGAGAGCGGGGCGATCGACCTGGCCGCGGCGCTGCGGCCACTGGCCGAGCGCGTGCCCTCGCTCGAGATCCACCTGGACATGGACGACCCGCTGAGCGTGGAAGACCCCGAGCGCGCCCACGTGCTGCTGCGCTGCACCCAGGAAGTGATCACCAACGCGGTGCGCCATGCCGGCGCCCGCAACCTGTGGATCCGGGTCGAGCGCGACCGCGGGCGCATCGTGATCGACGCCCGCGACGATGGCGTCGGCGGCGAGGTCGAGGACATCCTGCCCGGCAACGGGCTGCGCGGCATGCGCGAACGCCTGTCGCAGTATGGCGGCGAACTGGACGTGTCGGCACGGCGCGGCGAAGGCTTCCACCTTCGCGCCTCGCTGCCGGTGGCAACCAATATGATGCTGGCCTCCGGGCCGCAAGGAGTGAACTGATGATCCGCGTCTGTCTGGTCGATGACCAAACCCTGGTACGGCAGGGCATCCGTTCGCTGCTGGCGCTGGACGACGGCATCGAGGTGGTGGCCGAGGCCACCGACGGCCGCCAGGCGGTGGAGATGATCCCGCAGGTGGCGCCGGACGTGGTGCTGATGGACATGCGCATGCCGGTGATGTCCGGCCTGGAGGCGCTGCAGACCCTGTCGCGGCTGGGGCAGCTGCCGCCGGCGATCATCCTCACCACCTTCGACGACGACCAGCTGGTGCTGGCCGGGCTCAAGGCCGGCGCCAAGGGCTACCTGCTCAAGGACGTGTCGCTGGAGCA
>JAEWEJ010000296.1 GCA_023389455.1 Actinomycetes bacterium
GGCCCGGCTCCGTCCGGCGCCCCGGACCGGCGCGGGGGGTACCGGTCGTGAGCGCGGCCCCGGCGGCCGCGACGACCTCCCGGCACGTCCGGGCCCGCCGCCCGCGGCGCGCGTCGTCGGTCGTGTACGGCGTCGTCGGCGTCGTGGGGGAGGTCCTCATCACCCTCGGGGTGCTGCTCCTGGCGTTCCTCGTGTGGCAGCTGTGGTGGACGGACGTCGAGGGCGACCGCGCGCAGGCCGAGGTCGTGCAGGAGCTGGGCTACCCGGCGCAGCCCGTGACGGCGTCCGCAGCCGACGAGGTCGCGGTCGCGGAGCCCCGGTACGACGAGCCGCCCGTCCTGCCCGAGCCCGCCCACGCGGAGTCCTTCGGGACGCTCACCGTGCCGCGCTGGGTCGGTGAGCCCGCCCGCCCGCTCAGCCAGGGGACGGACCGCCCGACCGTCCTCGACGTCCTGGGGGTCGGCCACTACGAGGGCACCGCGATGCCGGGAGGGCTCGGCAACTTCGCGCTCGCCGGGCACCGGGTGACCTACGGCAAGCCCTTCAACCGGATCGAGGAGCTGCAGGTCGGCGACCCCCTCGTGGTGTGGACGCCGGACGCCTGGTACGTCTACCGGGTCACGACGAGCCAGGTCGTGCTGCCCCCGGACGTCGGCGTGATCGCGCCGGTCCCCGACCAGCCCGGAGCCACGCCCACAGAGCGCGTCATCACCCTCACCACGTGCCACCCGATGTTCTCGGCGCGCGAGCGGTACATCGTCCACGGGGTGCTGGACTACTGGGCACCCACCTCGTCCGGCACGCCGGCGGAGCTGCTGGGATGACGCGGGTGACCGGTGGACGGGACCGGGCTGGGCGCACGGCGACGGGAGGCTCATGATGTACGGATGGTTGTGGCGGCACCTGCCGGGCCCGACGCCCGTGCGGCTCGTCCTCGCGGCCGTGCTGGCCGCAGCGGTGCTCGCGGCCTGCTTCCTGTGGGTGTTCCCGGCGGTCGCGCCGTACATGCCCTTCAACGAGACCACGGTGGGTGAGGGATGACGCGGATCCTCGTCGTCGACAACTACGACTCGTTCGTCTACACGATCGTCGGGTACCTCGACCAGCTCGGGGCGACGACGGAGGTCGTGCGCAACGACGCCGTCCCGTCCGCCGCCGAGCGTGCGGGGTACGACGGCGTGCTCGTCTCGCCCGGGCCGGGCGCGCCCGCGGACGCGGGCGCCAGCACCCAGGTGATCCGGGACTGTGCGGCCTCCGGGACGCCGATGCTGGGCGTGTGCCTGGGCCATCAGGCCCTGGGTGAGGTGTTCGGCGGCACGGTGACGCACGCACCCGAGCTCATGCACGGCAAGACCAGCGAGGTCGAGCACGACGGCCGGGGCGTGCTCGCGGGCCTCCCGGTGCCGTTCACCGCCACGCGGTACCACTCGCTCGCCGTCGTGGACGGCACGTTCTCCGACGAGCTGGTCGTCACGGCCCGGGCCAACGGCATCATCATGGGCCTGCAGCACCGCGAGCTCCCGCTGCACGGCGTGCAGTTCCACCCCGAGTCGGTGCTCACGGAGGGCGGCCACCGGCTGCTCGCCAACTGGCTGGAGGTGTGCGGCTCGACCGACGCCGTCGAGCGGTCGCACGGGCTGCACCCGCTGGTCCGGCTCTAGCCGGCGGTCCCGGCCCGCCTCCCGCGGGCGGGGGGACGTCGACGTGTGACGACGCGTGCCCCGGTCCCTCGGACCGGGGCACGCTGCGTGTGCGGCCGTCCCGCGCCACGGGCACGTCCCCCCGCACGTGGTGCGCGGGCGTGGTCCCGGTGGTCGGGCGTCGTGCGCCCGGTGGGCCGGCCGGGTCGTCCGGCCGGCCCCCGGCGTCAGTTGTCGGCGTTGGGGTTCGCCGTGGGGCTCACCGACGGCGACGGCGCGGGGTTGTTGCCCCCGCCCCCGGCACCACGCGACACGCGCAGCGTGACCCGCTGCTCCTTCGCGATCTCGGTGCCGCCGCTCGGGTCCGTCGACACGACGCGGTTCGCCTCCTGGTCCGACGCGACGTCCTCCCGGGCGACGTTCGTCAGGCCCGCGGCGGCCAGTGCGGCGACGGCCTCGTCGTACGTCATGCCGCGCAGGTTGGTGGGGACCTTCGCAGTGTTCGGCTCCTCGGCGACCTGGAGGTTGACCACGGTGCCCTGCGGCACGATGTCGCCCTCGGCGCGGTCCTGGCCGATGACGTTGCCGGGGGGCTGGGTGGAGGACGCGACCTGGCTGGTGTTGACGCGCAGGCCCAGCGCGGCGAGCTCGGTCGTCGCGACCTCGACGTTCTTGCCCGTGACGTTGGGGACGACCACGTTGCCGGAGGACACGAAGAGGGTGACGGTCTCGCCGGCCTTGACGGGGCTGTTCGCGGCGGGCTCCGTCTTGGTGACGCGCCCCTTCGGGACGTCGGGGTTGTCCTCGGTCTGCCGGGTCGGGGACACCTTGAGCCCGGCCGCCTCGAGCGCGGCGGCCGCCTCGGCCTCCGTCTGGCCGGCGACGTCGGGGACGGTGACCTCGGACGGCCCGGTCGAGATGTAGACCGTGACGGGGCTCTCCTTGTCGACCACCTCGCCCGCGGGCGGGTCGGTCCGCGTCGCGGACCCGGCCGGGACGTCGTTGCTCGGTTCCTGCGCGGGGGTCGGGATGAGGTCCTCGTCCCGGATCGCCTGGACCGCCTCGGCCTGGGTCATCCCGGCGACGTCGGGGACGGCCACGGTGGTGACGGGCTCCTCGCCCCCGCCCCGCATCAGCGCCCAGACGATGCCACCGACCGCCAGCAGGGCGACGGCAGCGAGGACCCAGATGAGCCAGGGCCGCTTCTTCTCGTCCTCGTCCGTCGGCTGCTCGTCCGTGGTGACCGTGCTCAGACCCGTCGCGCCCCAGGGAGCGGTGGCCGGCGGCATGGCCTGCGTCGCCTGCATGGGCGGGGCCATCACCTGCGTGGCGTCGCCGGTCGGCACCCCGGCGACCGCGGCACCGACGGCGGGGGCGTTGACGTGCCCGCCGCGCAGCACGGCCTCGAGGTCGGCGCGGAACTCCGCGGCCGAGGAGTAGCGGGCGTCGCGCTCCTTGGCCAGCGCCTTGAGCGTGATGCGGTCCAGCGACTCGGGGACGTCGGACGCGATCGAGCTGGGCACGGGCGGGATCTCCCGCACGTGCTGGTAGGCGACCGCCACGGGGGAGTCGCCGACGAACGGCGGCCGGCCCGTGAGCAGCTCGAACAGCAGGCAGCCGGTCGAGTACAGGTCGGACCGGGCGTCGACCTGCTCACCGCGCGCCTGCTCGGGGGAGAGGTACTGCGCGGTGCCGATGACGGCCTGCGTCTGCGTCATCGTCGCGGCCGAGTCCGCGACGGCGCGCGCGATGCCGAAGTCCATGACCTTGACCGCGCCCGTGGGCGTGATCATGACGTTCGCGGGCTTGATGTCGCGGTGGACGATGCCCGCGTGGTGCGAGTACTCGAGCGCCGACAGCACGCCCGCGGTGATCTCGATGGCCTCGTCGATCGGCACGGCGTGGCCGTCGCGCAGGATGTCCCGCACGGTGTGGCCCTCGATGTACTCCATGACGATGAACGGCACGTGCGCGACGGTGCCCGTCGGCTCCGTGAACACGTCCTCGCCCGTGTCGTAGACCGCGACGATCGCCGGGTGGTTCAGGGCGGCCGCCGACTGCGCCTCGCGGCGGAAGCGGTTCTGGAACGAGGGGTCGCGGGCCAGGTCGGACCGCAGGATCTTGATGGCGACCGTGCGTCCCAGGCGCGTGTCGTGCCCGATGTGCACCTCGGCCATGCCGCCGCGCCCGATCAGCTCACCGACCTCGTACCTGCCGGCAAGGATGCGCGATCCGTCGTCCACCACTAGGCGTCCTTCACTTCCGTCGGTCGGGGGTCATCGGAACGGGCCGGTGCCCCGTCTGCCTGGTCGGGCGTGCCCGCCAGGGTCTGTCCTGCGGCGATCATCCCACCCTGTGGGCCGCCACGAGGGTACTCGGCGGCCACCGTGGAGCCCGGTGGGACGTCCGGCCCCGCCCCCAGGAGCCGGTCGGCCAGCGCCGCGCCCAGCAGGGCGACCAGCACGAGCACGAGCACCACGAGCGGCAGCCGCAGCCGCCGCACCCACGCGGCCGCGTCGGCCAGCACCCCGTCGAGGGGCCGGTCCGGCGTCGTCCCGTGC
>JAEWEJ010000298.1 GCA_023389455.1 Actinomycetes bacterium
CCACGGGACCGGCGTGCTGCGGCGCACGGACGGCCGGGGCCGCCGCCGCACGTGCTTCCGGCTGCCACATGCCACCGGCCGCGGGCTGCGGCGGGGCCGCGTGCGACGGGACGGGCGTGTAGGAAGCCTGCGGACCGGCAAGCCGGTACGGGGGCAGGGGACGCGTCGGCTCGGCCGGTCGTCCCTCGTAGGGGTCGGTCACGTGGTCCTCCGTCGTTCCGACGTCACGCCCGCAGCCGCGGGCGGGGCACGCAGGTGCCCTCGACGTCATCGGTCGCCTGCATCGGCTTCTTGAGCCCAGGGCGGGCAGTCGCCCGCACGGTCAGGCCACGACGCGCAGGATCTCCTCGAGGGAGGTCTGCCCGGCGACGACCTTGTACCAGCCGTCGTCGCGCAGCGACGTCATGCCCTGCTTCACGGCCGTGGCGGCGATGTCCGCGGACGACGAGTGCGCGACGGCGTGCCGCTCGATCTCCTCGGTCACCCGCATCACCTCGTGCAGCGCGAGGCGCCCCTTGTACCCCGTCCGCGAGCAGGTGCTGCAGCCCGCGGGTCGGAACAGCTCGGGCAGGTCCTCGCCGTCGACCCACGGGAAGCGCGCCGCCACCAGCTCGGCAGGGGTCGGCACGTACGCCTCCTTGCACTTCGGGCACAGCCGGCGCGCGAGCCGCTGCGCGACGACGCAGTCCAGCGCGGAACCGACAAGGAAGGGCTCGATCCCCATCTCGGTGAGCCGGGTGACGGCCGACGGCGCGTCGTTCGTGTGCAGCGTCGAGAGGACCAGGTGCCCCGTCAGCGCCGCCTCGACGGCGATCTGCGCGGTCTCGTGGTCACGGATCTCACCGAGCAGCACGACGTCGGGGTCCGAGCGCAGGATCGAGCGCAGGGCGGCCGCGAAGGTCATGCCCGCCTTGGGGTTGACCTGGACCTGGTTGATGCCGGGAAGCCGGTACTCCACGGGGTCCTCGACCGTGATGACGTTGATCTCCGGCTTGGACACCGCGTTCAGCGTCGCGTACAGCGTCGTCGACTTGCCCGACCCGGTGGGCCCGGTCACGAGGATCATCCCGTACGGCTTGGTGTACGACTCGCGGTACGTCTCGTAGTTGTGCTCGAGGAACGACAGGTCGCGCAGGTCGAGGCTGGCGGTCGAGTTGTCGAGGATGCGCATGACGATCTTCTCGCCCCACACCGTCGGCAGCGTGGCCACGCGCAGGTCGATCTTGCGGCCGTTGTGCACCACGGACATCCGGCCGTCCTGCGGCTTGCGCTTCTCGGCGATGTCGATGTCGCTCATGATCTTCACGCGGCTGATGACACCGCCCTGGATGTTCTTGGGCGAGCGCTGCGTCTCGTGCAGGACCCCGTCGATCCGGTAGCGCACCCGCAGGTCGTGCTCGGTCGGCTCGATGTGGATGTCCGAGGCGCGGTCCGTGATCGCCTGGGTGACCAGGAGGTTGACGAACCGCACGATGGGCGCGTCGTCGTCGACGACCTCCCCCATCCGCGAGAGGTCCGCGTCCAGGTCCGCCTGGGACTGCGACTCCTCGAACGCGGAGGTGAGGTCCTCCATCTCGCCGTCGGCGCGGCAGAACCGGTCGATCGCGCGCAGCAGGTTGTCGTACGTCGCGACGACCGGGATCACCGGCATGCCGGACACCGTGCGCACGTCGTCGACGGCGACGACGTTGCCGGGGTCGGCGGTCGCGAGGACCAGCGCCCCGTCGCGCAGCGCGACCGGCAGCACCCCGTGCCGGCGGCAGAGCGCCCCCTGGACCATCGCGACCGCCGCGCGGTCGACCGGGTACTCGTCGAGGTCGACGAACTCCATGCCCACCTGCGCCGCGAGGGCCCGCACCAGCTGCGCCTCGGTGAGCATCCCCAGCTCGACCAGGGTGCGGCCCAGCGACGTGCCCATCGCGGTCTGCTCGTCCAGCGCGGCGAGCAGCTGCGCCTCCGTGACGAGCCCTTCGTCGAGCAGAACCTCACCGAGCTGCTTCACGTGCGCCTCCTGTCGTTCCGGCACCTGGCAACGGTGCCCTGCGGAGGCATCGGCACGCGCGCGGCCCGGCTGAAGGCCGCAGACAGGGTGGAGGAGCCCGGCCGCCGGGACGTGAGGCGCCCGAGCAGGCGGGGTCAGCGCCCGGCGGGCGTGAGCGCGTGCGTCAGTGCCGCGTCCATGGCGTCCAGCGGCGCCGTCAGGCCGGTCATCAGCCGCACCTGCTCGGCGGCCTGGTGCAGCAGCATCCGCTCACCACCGACCGCGGCGCCGCCACGGTCCGCCCACGCGGTGTGCAGGGCAGTCGGCCGGGGGTCGTAGCAGACGTCGAGCAGCACACCGTCCACGGCGCCGGGCAGCGCGGCGGCGATCGGGTCGGCCGCGTGCGCCGGCAGGGTGCTCACCACGACCTGGGCCCGCGCGAGCTCACCGGCGGCGTCGTCGAGGCGGCACAGCCGCGGCTCGACGCCCATGCGGTGCGCTGCCCGCAGCAGACCGCCGGCGCGCGCCTGGGAGCGCACGTACACCCGCGGGGTCGGGCAGCCGAGCTGGGCGAGCGCCGCCAGCGTCGACGCGGCCGTCGCCCCGGCGCCGATCACCGCGGCCGAGCGCAGGTCCCCGGTGACGCCCGCCTCCCCCAGCGCCGCGACCAGCCCGTGGACGTCGGTGTTCGCCCCCGTGAGCACCCGGGAACGGCCCGCGCCCTGCACGAGCACCGTGTTCACCGCACCCACGACCTGCGCGAGCGGCTCGACGTGGTCGAGCAGCGGGATGACGGTCTGCTTGAGCGGCATCGTCAGGCTCAGGCCGACCCACGTGGCGTCGAGCTCCCCCAGACGCCCGGGCAGCTGCTCGTCGGTCGTGTCGAGCGCCTCGTAGTGCCAGTCGTCGAGGCCGAGGGCCCGGTACGCGGCGCCGTGCAGCACGGGCGACAACGAGTGCGCGACCGGATGCCCGAGCACCGCCGCACGACGCGACGTCACCCGCGGTTCTCCGCCACCCACGCCTGGTACTCCGCCTTGTACTCGAGGAACTCGTCGTGGGTCGCCGCGAACTTCGTCTCACCCGTGTCGAGGTTGACGGTGACCCAGAACATCCAGTCGCCCTCGGCCGGGGCCAGCACCGCGTCGATCGACGGGCCACCGGGCGAGGCGATCGGCGTCGGGGGCAGGCCCGTGACCTTGCGCGAGTTGTACGGGTTCGACGTGTCGTCCAGCTCGGACTGCGTGAGCTGGTTGCCGGGCTTGCCCAGGCTGTAGACGAGGGTCGCGTCGATCTGCAGCGGCCAGCCCTGGGCCAGACGGTTCTCGATGACGCGGGCCATCATCGCGCGGTCCGTGTCGAGCACGGCCTCCTTCTCGATGAGCGAGGCCTTCGTCAGCACGGACTCCCACTGGTCCTGCGGGATGCCACGCGCCGTCAGCGTCTCGACGGTCTTGGCGACCATCTGCGCGAGGATCGTCGTCGCCGGCGTGTTGAGCTCGATCTGGTACGTCGTGGGGAACAGCCAGCCCTCGACGTTGCCGTTGGCCTCCGCGGGCAGGCCGATCGCGGCGGGGTCGGCGGCGGCCGCCTGGACCTCCTCGACGCTGATCAGCGTCACCTCGTTGATCCGGTTGAAGATCTGCTGGGCGGTGAAGCCCTCGGGGATCGTCAGCTTCATCGAGACGCGGCTCTTCGGGTCGAGCAGCGCACGGACGGCGTCGTCCGCCTTCATCTCGAGCAGGAGCTGGTAGGTCCCGGGCTGGATGAGCGCCGCGTCGGGGTTGGCCTCGAAGGCCTCACGGAACGCACGCTCGGAGGCGACGATGCCCGCGGACGCCAGCGTCGTGCCGATGGCTGCCCCGGAGTCGCCCGCGTTGACGGTGATCGGCGGCGCGCCCGGACGCCCGGGACCCGGGAAGTCCGTGACCTCCTTGGCCTGGCCGGCGCCTCCGAACAGCGAGCCGCCCATCAGCGACAGCACCACGTACCCGGCGCCGGCGACGAGGACCAGCGCCACGACCAGCACCGAGATCGTCCGGCGACGGCGCTGCTTGCGCAGGCGCTCCTCGCGCTTGCGCCCCGACGCGCGGGACCGCCGACGCGGCTCGGGGGCACCGGGCGATGCCGCGGCTCGATCGCCGCCGAACAGCTCGGCCACGCTCTCGTCGGACTTCACCGGGGCCCACCACTCCGTCTGGTTGCTCACCTGGGCGTCACTCCACAGTCGTCGTGCCGTCGCCCGCAACCCCCCGGCGCACCGGTGCGGATCGGCTCGGGGCCACCTCGACCCGTTCCCCGGGCCGGCGGCCCGTGGACCTCTCCGCATCCAACGCGTGCTGCAGGATCACCACCGCGGCCGCCTGGTCGACGACCTGCCGGTGGCGGCGTCCGGATCGGCCGGCCGCCTGGAGCGCGTGATGCGCGGACACCGTGCTCATCCGCTCATCCACGAGCCGGACCTGGACAGGACCGACCGCGTGCGCCAGTGCGACAGCGTACGCGCGAGCCAGCCCTGCCGACGACCCCTCGGCCCCGGACAGGTGACGCGGGAGCCCGACGTACACGACATCTGCACCACGTTCGCGTGCCTCGGCCGCGACCTCGGCGACGTCCGTCGCGGTCGACGCGGGCTTGCCCGCAGCCCGCGCCAGCGTCCGCACGGGCGTGGCGAGCGTGCCGTCGGGGTCGCTCGCGGCGAGCCCGACACGCACGGTCCCGACGTCGACGCAGAGCCGCGCGGCCCGCGTCACCGCGTCCGCGTCGACCGGCGCGCCCGTCACGACGTCAGCCCCGGACCGCCGCGACGACACCCTCGAGCGCGTCCGCGAGCCGGGTGGCGTCGGTGCCGCCGCCCTGGGCGACGTCGTCCTTGCCGCCA
>JAEWEJ010000355.1 GCA_023389455.1 Actinomycetes bacterium
GTCCGGGGCCACGGGCCCGGACGCGGGGCCCGGCCCGTCAGCCGAGCGCGCGCCGCGAGGAGATGACGCCGGTGTCGAACCCGGCCAGGTGCAGGCCGCCGTGGAACCGCGCGTGCTCGATCTTCACGCAGCGGTCCATGACGACGTCGAGCCCCGCCTCCTCACCCCGCCGGGCGACGTCCTCGTGCCAGGACCCCAGCTGCAGCCACAGGGTCCGCGCACCGACCGCGAGCGTCTCGTCGAGGACCGTCGGCAGGTCGTCGTGGCGCCGGAAGACGTCGACGAGGTCCGGGACGACGGGCAGCGCGTCCAGCGACGGGTAGACCGGCCGGCCCAGGATCTCGTCGGCACGCGGGTTGACGAAGTACACGTCGTACGGGGAGCTGGACAGCAGGTACGTCGCGACGAAGTACGACGCACGCGCCGGGTTGCTCGACGCCCCGACGATCGCGATCGAGCGTGTGGCACGCAGGATCGACAGGCGCTCGGGTGCGCTGGGGCCCTGCCAGGTGCGCGCGCTCATCGTGCGTCCTCCCGTGTCGTGCCGGTGGCGGCGGTCAGCGCCTGGTCGAGGTCCCACAGGATGTCCTCGGCGTCCTCGATGCCGACGCTGATGCGCACGAGGTCCTCCGGCACACCGGCGGCCTCGAGCTGCACGGCGGACAGCTGCTGGTGCGTCGTCGACCCGGGGTGGATCACCAGGGTGCGGGCGTCGCCGACGTTCGCCAGGTGGCTGGCCAGCTGCAGCGACTCGATGAAACGGCGCCCGACCTCGCGGCCCGCGACGTCGCCCGCGGGGGCCAGGCGGAACGCGAAGACCGAGCCGGGACCCAGCGGCAGGTACCGCTGCGCCCGTTCGTGGTGCGGGTGCGACTCCAGCCCCGCCCAGAGCACCGAGGCGATGCGCGGGTCGGACTCGAGCCACGTCGCGACCACGCGGGCGTTGGCCAGGTGCGCGTCGATGCGCTGCGGCAGCGTCTCGACGCCCTGCAGCAGGTTGAACGCCGACTGCGGCGACAGGGCCGGGCCGATGTCGCGCAGCTGCTCCGAGCGCAGCTTGGTGAGGAAGCCGTACTCCCCGAAGTTCTCCCACCAGCGCACGCCGCCGTAGGAGGCGACGGGCTCGGTCATGGTCGGGAACCGGCCGTTGCCCCAGTCGAAGCGCCCGGACTCGACGACCACGCCGCCGAGGGTCGTGCCGTGCCCACCGAGGAACTTCGTCGCCGAGTGGATGACGATGTCGGCGCCGTGCTCGAGGGGCCGCACGAGGTAGGGCGTCGACAGCGTGGAGTCCACGACGAGCGGCACGCCCGCGGCGTGCGCGACCTCGGCCAGGCCGGCCAGGTCCGCGATCTCGCCCGACGGGTTCGCGATGACCTCCGTGTAGACGGCCTTCGTCTCGGGGCGGATCGCCGCGGCGTAGTCCGCCGGGTCGGTGCCCGGCACGAACGTCGTCTCGACACCGAAGCGCCGCAGCGTCACGTCGAGCTGCGTCACCGTGCCGCCGTAGAGCTGCGCGGAGGCGACGATGTGGTCACCGGCTCCGGCCAGGGCGGCGAACACGAGGAACTCCGCGGCCATGCCGGACGCCGTGGCGACAGCCCCGATGCCGCCCTCGAGCGAGGCGATGCGCTCCTCGAACGCGGCGACGGTGGGGTTGCCGATGCGGGAGTAGATGTTCCCGTACTTCTGCAGCGCGAAGAGGTTCGCGGCGTCGGTGGTGTCGTCGAACACGAACGACGTCGTCTGGTAGATCGGCACGGCGCGCGCGCCGGTGGTGGCGTCGGGGATGCCGCCGGCGTGCAGGGCGCGGGTGCGGAAGCCGAAGCGGTGCTCGCTCACGGTGCTCCTGTTCTGGGGGTGTCTTCTGGTCGGTCGGCCGGTCGGTCAGCGGGGGAGACCGGCGGTGACGAGCGTGCCGACCTGGTCGACCGCCCACGGGTTCTGCAGGGACGTCGTGTCGCCGAGGGCGGTCCCCTCGACGAGCTGGGTGAGCAGCCTGCGCATGATCTTGCCCGAGCGGGTCTTCGGGACCTCGGGGACGACCAGCACGTGGCGCGGCTTGGCCACCGGGCCGATCTCGCGCGCCACGTGCGTGCGCAGCTCCTCACGCAGGGCGAGCGTCGCGGCCAGCCACGCGTCGACGTCCTCGACCGGCCCCGGGGGCGTGCTGGGCACCACGAACGCCGCGATGGCCTGGCCCGTCACCGCGTCGGCGACGCCGGCGACCCCGGCCTCGCCGACGGCGGGGTGCGCGACCAGCGCGGACTCGACCTCGATCGTCGACAGGCGGTGGCCGGAGACGTTGATGACGTCGTCGATGCGCCCGAGCAGCCACACGAACCGGTCCTCGTCGTACGACGCGCCGTCCCCGGCGAGGAAGTACCCGCCGTGCGGCCCGTGCCCCGCGAACCGCCGCCAGTACGCCTCGAGGTACCGCTGCGGGTCGCGCCACACCGTGCGGGCCATCCCGGGCCACGGCCGCTCGACGACGAGGAAGCCGCCCTGCCCCGGCTGCACCTCGACCCCGTCCTCGCCGACGACCTTCGCGGCGATCCCCGGCAGCGGCCGCGTGGCCGAGCCGGGCTTGAGCGTCGTGACGCCGGGGACCGGCGCGATCATCGCGGCACCCGTCTCGGACTGCCACCACGTGTCGACGATCGGCACCTCGTCGCGGCCGAACGTGCGGCGGAACCACACCCACGCCTCGGGGTTGATGGCCTCGCCGACCGTGCCGAGCAGCCGGATGCTCGACAGGTCGTGCCCGCCGGGCAGGTCGTCCCCGAACCACGTCATGAACGTGCGGATGAGCGTCGGGGCCGTGTAGTAGGTCGTCACGGCGTACCGCTCGATGACCTCGAGGTGGCGCTCGCGGTGCGGGGCGTCCGGGGTGCCCTCGTAGATGACCTGCGTGAGCCCGTTCGCCAGCGGCCCGTAGATCTCGTACGTGTGCGCCGTGACCCAGGCGAGGTCGGCGGTGCACCAGTGCACGTCGTCGTCCTTGGCGTCGAAGACCGCCCAGTGCGACCACGCGGCGTGGGCGAGGTACCCGCCGGACGTGTGCACCAGGCCCTTGGGCTTGCCGGTGGTGCCCGAGGTGTAGATGACGAACAGCGGGTGCTCGGCGTCGAAGGACTCGGGCTCGTGGACGTCGGGCTGCCGGTCGACGACGTCGTGCCACCACACGTCCCGTCCGGGCGTCCACGCGACGTCCTGGCCGGTGCGGCGCACGACGAGGACGTGCTCGACGTGGTCGAGCCCGGCGACGGCCTCGTCCGCGGCGGACTTGACCTCGACCGCGGACCCGCGGCGGAACTGCCCGTCGCTGGTGACCAGCACCTTCGCCTCGGTGTCCTGGACGCGGAACCGCACCGCCTCGGCGGAGAAGCCGCCGAAGACGAGCGAGTGCACGGCGCCGATGCGCGCGATCGCGAGCGTGACGACGACGGTCTCGGCGATGACCGGCAGGTAGACCACGACCCGGTCGCCGGGCCCGACGCCGAGCTCGGTGAGCGCGTGCGCGGCCTGGGCCACCTCGCGCTGGAGCTGCGCGTAGGTGATCGAGCGGCGGTCGCCGCGCTCGCCCTCGACGTGCAGCGCGACCTTGTCGCCGCGGCCCGCCGCGACGTGCCGGTCGACGCAGTTGACGGCGACGTTGAGCCGCCCGCCGACGAACCAGCGTGCCTCGGGCACCGTGAGCTCGTCCGGCTCGCCCCCCGCCACCGGGACGGGCGGCGACCACGTGTGCGCGGTGTGCCACGGGGCGTCCCACTCCAGGCGGCGCGCGGCCTCCTCCCAGAACGCGACGGGGTCGGCCTCGGCCCGCGCCCAGTCCTCGGGGCGGACGTTCGAGGTCGCCGCGAGGCCCTGCGGCGCGGGGTACGTCCGCGTCTCGGTCTGCAGCGCGGTCAGGGTGGTCATGCGAACCTCCGCAGCAGCTGCTTCTCGACGATCGCGACGATCGAGTCCGTGAGCTTGCCGATGAGGGCCAGCAGCACGATGGCCAGCAGGATCCGGTCCACGCGGCCGTTGTTCTGGGAGTCGGTGAGCAGGAAGCCCAGGCCCATCGAGGACGCGATGAGCTCGGCCGCGACGAGGAACAGCCAGGCCTGCGCGAGCGCCAGGCGCAGGCCGGACATGACGGCCGGGAGCACCGCGGGCAGCTGGACGGAGCGGAACAGCTCCACCCCGCGCAGCCCGAACGCGCGGCCCGCCTCGACGAGCTGCGGGTCGACGTGCCGCAGCGCCGCCGCGACCGTGGTGTAGACGGGGAAGAACGCGCCGATCGCGATGAGCGTGATCTTGGAGTCCTCGCCGATCTTCATCCACAGGATGAGCAGGGGGACCCACGCGAGCGACGGGACCGCACGGACGGCGGCGAGCGTCGGGGCCAGCAGCACGTCGCCGGCCCGCGACAGCCCCACGAACGCCGCGACGACCAGCGCGACGGCGGCGCCGATCGCGAACCCGACGAGCACGCGCTGCACCGAGATCGCGACGTGCGTCACCAGGTCGCCACGCTCGGCGAGGTCGACGGCCGCGCCCCACACGGATGCGGGGCTCGGCAGCTGGTAGGGGGCGACGAGCCCCGTGGTCGTGACGTACTGCCACGCGGCGAGGAGCAGCAGCGGCAGGACCGCGCCGCCGACCACGCGCGTGGCGCGCCGCGACCAGAAGGGCAGCCGGGCGCGACGGGCGGCAGCACCCGGCACCGCGTCCGCTCCGGCCGCGTCGCGGGCTGCCCCGGCGGCGTCGGGAGCGGGTACGGGGGTCGACGGCTCGTCCACGGGCAGCGCGTCGGGGTCGCGCGCGGGGTCCGTGCCGTCGTCGAACGGGTTGAGCGCGCGGTGCGGCCGGCCCTCGTGGTCGGTGATCGGGCCCGAACCGGGGCCGCCGATCCATCCGTCGGTCATGGGGGTGCTCCTGGGGGCGGGAGGGGAGTGCGGGGGAGCGGCG
>JAEWEJ010000402.1 GCA_023389455.1 Actinomycetes bacterium
GCCACGGACGCCCGGGCAGGACGGGCCCGCCCCGGCCGGCCGGCCGGGGGTGCGGCACCGGACGCGAGCCCGGGCGTGCGGCGACGGACGTCCGCGCAGGGAAGAGCTGCCGGACGAGCGTCTCCCAGCGGCGTGACGTCCCGGCGGGCTGCGGCACGTCGTCCTCGACGTCCGGCACCGGGCCGGGCGGGTACTGCACGGTGCTGGACAGCGGCTGGAACAGCGGGGGCGGTGGGCCGGCGGGCCGGTGCGTCACGACGGGTCGCTCGAGGTCCTCGTCGAGGTCCAGGTCGGTCACGAGCCCTCCCCCCGGGTCGGCGCAGCGGGTCCTGTCGACGGTACCCGCGTCGACGCCCGCACGGAACGGGCGTTCGGTCCCCGCCTGTGTCCGGCAGCCGTGCGCACCGACCCCGGGACGAGCCGCCGGTGCGTCTGACAGGGTCGGCACGTGACGACCCAGGGAGACCGTGGCGACGCCGCGCCGCCTGACGCCACGGGCGGAGCCTCGCGCACACGCGTGCTCATCCTCCACTCGCGCCAGCCGCTCACCACGGACCCGGCCGAGGCGTTCCCGCCTGACCGGTTCGAGGTCGTCGTCCTCACCGACGCCGACCCCGCATCCGTGCTCCGGGAGGACGTCGCGGCGTCGGTCGAGGTCGTGCGCGCCGGGCGGGCGGAGTGGGAGGCCGTCCTGCGGTCGGTGCCCGGCGCGCAGGTCGTCAGCAACGACGAGTACTGCCTGGTCGAGTGCGCCCGGCTGCGGGCGGCGACGGGCCTGCCCGCACGGCACCCCGAGAACCTCGACGGGTACCGCGACAAGGCCCTGATGAAGCGTCGGCTCGCGGCCGCGGGCGTCCCGGTCCCCCGGCACCTGACCCTCGATCCGGCCGTCAGGTCCTCCCGCGCCGCCGCGGACCACGTGGTGGCGACCGTCGGGCTGCCCGCCGTCGTGAAGCCGCGCAGCGAGGCGAACTCGCGCGGCGTCGAGGTGCTGCACGACGTCGAGGCCCTGCTCGGGTGGCTGGCCCGGCACGACGGCGAGACGGGCTGGCAGGTCGACGAGTACGTGACCGGCACGCTCGGGCACGTCAACGCGCTCGTGCGCCGGGGCGACGTCCGCCCCGTCCAGGCGGGGCGCTACCTGGGGCCGCTGCTCGGGTTCGAGCGCGGCCGGGTGCTGGGCGGGTGGACCCTGCCGCACGGGTCCCCGCAGGCCGTGGCGGCGCACGAGCTGAACGAGCGCGTCGTGCGGGCCCTGGGGGCGGACGGTGAGTTCGTCGTCCACACCGAGTTCGCGACGACGCCCGACGGTCGGCTCGTCGTCCTGGAGACCGCCGCGCGCGCCCCGGGCGCGGCCGTCTCGGAGGTGGCCCGCGTGCACGCCGGCGTCCAGCTGGAGGTGGCGCACCTGCGGCTGCAGGCGGGGTTGCCCGTGCCGGAGCCCGACCCCACGATCACGCGCCAGGCCGCGTGGCTGTGGCTGCCGGTGATGCCGGGGCAGCGCTGGGACGGCACGCCCGCGGTCGTCGGCGACCTCGGCAGCGACGTCGACGTGCACGTCTTCCGGGTGGGGCGCGACGGCAACGCCGGTGCCGACGTCCGGCTCGGCGCCGCGGTCCTGCTCACGAGCGCCGACGCCGACGGGATCGCGCACGACGTCGACGTCCTGAGCGGCACCCCGTGGTTCCGCGCGACGGCAGCAGCGGCGGGCGCCGACGCGCTCGAGGCTCCGCGCGCGGCCGTCCAGCGCGGGGGTGACGCACCGCGACGGTGAGCGCCGGCGGCGCACACGTCTCGTCGGCCGCCCGCACCAGGGTGGAGCGAACCGTCGCGTCGGGGGTGCCCGCGGCCACGTCAGGCCGGGCCCTGCCCGGGACCCGGGCGCGAGCCGCCGCGACCGACTTCCGGCGCCAGGAAGATCCCCCGAACTTCTCCCCGCCCGCGGCTCGCCGCGGAGCTTCCGCAGGTCCACGGTGGAGGAAGCGGCTCCGGTGCGGTACCGCAGGTGCACGGGACCACGGCCACGGCGGCGACGCCGTGCCGCACGGGAAGGGACGGACGATGACGACGCTCGACACCCCGGCCACGGCGACCGGCGCTCCGACGACCCACGCGGACCTGCGCGCCTGGGTCGCGGCGACGGCGGAGCTGACGCAGCCCGACGAGGTCGTCTGGTGCGACGGTTCGCCCGAGGAGTACGCGCGGCTGTGCGAGCTGCTCGTCGCCCAGGGCACGTTCGTGCGGCTGGACCCGCAGCGGCGCCCCCGCAGCTTCCTGGCGCGCTCGGCGCCGGACGACGTGGCGCGCGTCGAGAGCCGTACCTTCATCTGCTCGGAGCACGAGGCGGACGCCGGCCCGACGAACAACTGGCGCGACCCCGCGGCGATGCGCTCCGAGCTGCGCGGCGTCTTCGCCGGCTCGATGCGCGGGCGGACCATGTACGTCGTGCCGTTCGCGATGGGTGCGGTCGGCTCACCGCTCGCCGAGTACGGCGTCGAGCTCACCGACTCCCCCTACGTCGTGGTGAGCATGCACCTGATGACGCGGGTGGGGACCGCGGTGCTGGAGCACCTGGGGTCCGACGGCGCGTTCGTCCCCGCCGTCCACAGCGTCGGCGCCCCCCTCGCACCGGGCGACGACGACGTGCCCTGGCCGTGCAACCCCACCAAGTACGTCGTGCACTTTCCCGAGTCCCGCGAGATCTGGTCGTACGGGTCCGGGTACGGCGGCAACGCGCTGCTGGGCAAGAAGTGCTTCGCCCTGCGGATCGCGTCCGTCATGGGGCGCGACGAGGGCTGGCTCGCCGAGCACATGCTGCTGCTGCGGCTCACGTCGCCGGAGGGCCGCGCGTTCCACGTCGCCGCGGCCTTCCCGTCGGCGTGCGGCAAGACGAACCTGGCGATGCTCAGCCCGACGCTGCCCGGCTGGACGGCGCAGACCATCGGCGACGACATCGCGTGGATGCGGCCGGGACCCGACGGGCGGCTGCGGGCCATCAACCCCGAGGCCGGGTTCTTCGGCGTCGCGCCCGGCACGGGCCCGCGCACCAACCCCGCCGCGGTCGCGATGGTCGCGAGCGACACGATCTTCACGAACGTCGCGCTGACCGACGACGGCGACGTGTGGTGGGAGGGCTTGACGCCCGAGCCGCCGGCCCACCTCGTCGACTGGCGCGGCCAGGACTGGACGCCCGACGCGGGCCGCCCGGCCGCCCACCCGAACTCCCGCTTCACGGTGCGCGCGGACCGCTGCCCGACGATCGCCCCGGACTGGGACGACCCCGAGGGCGTGCCCGTGGACGCGATCCTGTTCGGTGGCCGACGGCCGTCGACCGTGCCCCTGGTGGTGCAGGCACGCGACTGGGCGCACGGGGTGCTGCTGGGCGCCACCGTGTCCTCCGAGCAGACGGCGGCGGCCGAGGGCACGGTCGGTGAGCTGCGGCGCGACCCGTTCGCCATGCTGCCGTTCTGCGGGTACCACGTGGCCGACCACTGGGCGCACTGGCTGCGCGTCGGCGAGCGGCTGGGGGCCGGCGCGCCGGCGGTGTTCTGCGTCAACTGGTTCCGCACCGACGCCGACGGGCGGTACCTGTGGCCGGGGTTCGGGGACAACGTCCGCGTGCTGGCGTGGGCGTTGGGACGGCTCGACGGGTCGTCGGCCGCGGTCGAGACCCCCGTGGGCCTCGTGCCCGCACCGGGGGCGCTCGACGTCACCGGCACGGACGTCGGCGACGACGAGCTCGCGGCGCTGCTGGACGTGCCGACGGAGGCGTGGCGGCAGGAGGTGGCGCGCACCGCGGCCTGGTTCGACGAGGTGGGCGAGCGCGTGCCGGCCGGGGTGCTCGACGCGCTGGCCGACGTCGAGCGGCGCCTCGGACAGGCCTAAGGCGTCCGCGTCGGGGCGTGCCGCTCGAGGAACTCGTAGACCTCGGTCTGGTCCACGCCCGGGAAGACGCCCACCGGCAGGGCGGCCAGCAAGGACGCGTGCGGCCGCGCGCTCGGGAACGCCTGGTCCTCCCAGCGGCTCGCGAGCGCGCGGGGCGCCTCCCGGCAGCACGACGCCTCGGGGCAGCGCGACGCCGAGCGCTCCGTCGTCTCGCGTCCCCGGAACCAGCGGACGTGCGCGAAGGGCGTCCCGACGCTCACGGAGAACGCGCCCTGGGAGGAGCCCTGCACGCGCGACGTGCACCAGAAGGTGCCCGACGACGTGTCCGTGTACTGGTAGTACGGGCTGAACCGGTCCTCGAGAGTGAACACCACGCGCGCCGTCCACTGCCGGCACACCGGCTGCCCCTCGATCGCCCCCAGCGGGTCCGACGGGAACACGACGCCGTCGTTCTCGTACGCCTTGTGCAGCGTGCCGCCCTCGTGGACCTTCATGAAGTGGACCGGGATCTGCAGGTGCCGCGTCGCGAGGTTGGTGAAGCGGTGCGCGGCGGTCTCGTACGGCACGGCGTAGGTGTCGCGCAGGTCCTCGACGGACAGCCGACGCTCGGCCTTGGCGTCGCCGAGGAACGCCACGGCCGACGCCTCCGGGATCATCAGCGCCGCCGCCAGGTAGTTCGCCTCCACCCGCTGGCGCAGGAAGTCCGCGTAGTCGAGAGGCTCGGAGTGCCCCAGCACGTGGGACGCGACCGCCTGCAGCAGCGGCGAGCGCGAGTCGTTGTGCGCGGCACCGGTCTGCGGCAGGTAGATGCGCCCGTGCGCGAGGTCCGTGACCGTGCGCGTCGAGTGCGGCAGGTCCGCGACGTAGTGCAGCGTGAAGCCCAGGTGCGCCGCGATCTCCGCCGTCGCGCGCTGCGACAGCGGGCCACCGTGGTGCCCGACGGCGTCGAGCAGGGTCCGCGCGTGCTCCTCCAGCTCGGGGAAGTAGTTGTCCTGCGCGCGCATCCGGGCCCGCAGCTCGGCGTTCGCGCGCCGCGCCTCCTCGGGGGTGGCCGCGTTCTCCGTCAGCAGCCGCTGCACCTGGCCCTGCAGCGCGACGAGCGCCTCGAGCGCGTCGGACGGCAGCGAGCGACCCACCTTCACCGTGGGCATGCCGAGGCTGGCGAACAGCGGACCGCGTTGCGCCCGCTCCAGCTCCACCTCGAGCGCGGCGCGGCGGGTGGGAGGCTCGGGGCTCAGCAGGTCCCGCAGCGGGACGCCGAGCGCGTCGGCCACCTGCGCCAGCAGCGACAGCTTGGGCTCGCGGTGCCCGTTCTCCAGCATCGACACCTGCGACGGCGCCCGGCCGACGGCGCGCCCGAGGTCGTCGAGCGTCATGCCCCGCGCGGTGCGCAGGTGACGCACCAGCCGGCCCAGGACCAGGGTGTCCACCGTCTCGCCGACAGCCTCCCCGGACCCGCGAGGGGTCGACCCGGCACCGGGATCGACCGCCCTGGAGCGCGACCCGCCCTCGACACCCCGGCCGCGCGAGGCCGACCCGGCCCCGGGATCGACCGCCCTCGGACGTGCGGCCGGCCGGGCCCCGGGTGCGCGTGCGACGGATCCCGCGCGCGACGCCGCGACCGCGCCGCCGCGTCCGGCTGCGGCATCGGTGGCACGTCGGGGGTCCGGGGTCCGGGGTGTCGTCGTCGTCACCGGGCCAGCGTCACACCGCGGGAACGATCCCGTCCAGGAGAAGCATCTCGATCCTTCCCGGTCCGGTGACCTGACGTGCGCGGATGGGCCGATCTTCTGCGAACCACCGCCTGAGAGGCGGTGAAGAACCTGGATCCTTCACAGCGGGCCGTCCGAGCCGCGCGACGACCCGCCCCTGTTGCGTGCCGCGGAAGAGTCCTCGATCTTCCGCGGCCGCGACCACCCCGCCGCCCTCGTCGAGCGGGCACGTTGGTCCTGGGACGCCGACCGGCTCCCCGACCAGACGGCCTGCGGGCCGCCCGACGCGAGAGGTACGACGATGACCGCTCCCACCACCCCGCTGGACGACCTGCAGGCCCCCACCGCCGCCGTCGCGGGTGCGGTCGACGTCCGTCCCGGCGCGCAGACCCGCACCGCCGAGGACCTCGAGCACGAGTGGCGCACCGACCGGCGCTGGGCCGGCATCGAGCGACGGCACACCGGCGCCGACGTCGTGCGGCTGCGCGGCTCGGTCCGGGAGGACCCCACCCTGGCGCGGCGCGGCGCCGAGCGGCTGTGGGAGCTGCTGCACACCCGCACGCACGTGCCGGCGCTCGGGGCGCTGACAGGCAACCAGGCGGTCCAGCAGGTCCGCGCCGGGCTCGAGGCGATCTACCTGTCCGGCTGGCAGGTCGCCGCCGACGCGAACCTGTCGGGCCAGACGTACCCCGACCAGTCGCTCTACCCGGCCAACTCCGTGCCGGCCGTCGTGCGGCGCATCAACAACGCGCTGCTGCGGGCGGACCAGATCGACGTCGCCGAGAACGGCGCACCGACGCGCGACTGGCTCGCGCCGATCGTCGCCGACGCCGAGGCCGGGTTCGGTGGCCCGCTCAACGCGTACGAGCTCATGCACGCGATGATCGCCGCCGGCGCCGCGGGCGTGCACTGGGAGGACCAGCTCGCCGCGGAGAAGAAGTGCGGGCACCTGGGCGGCAAGGTCCTGGTCCCGACGTCGCAGCACGTGCGCACGCTGTCCGCGGCCCGGCTCGCGGCCGACGTGGCGGGGGCGCCGACGGTGATCGTGGCGCGCACCGACTCCCTCGGTGCGGACCTGCTGACGTCCGACGTCGACGAGCGCGACCAGGAGTTCCTCACCGGTGAGCGCACCGCCGAGGGCTACTTCCGGGTCCGCCCGGGCCTCGACGCCGTGGTCGCGCGTGCCCAGGCGTACGCGCCGCACGCCGACCTCATCTGGGTCGAGACGTCGACGCCGGACGTCGCGCTGGCCGTCGAGTTCGCCGAGCGGATCCACGAGACGTTCCCCGGCAAGCTCCTCGCCTACAACTGCTCGCCGTCGTTCAACTGGCGCGCGCACCTCGACGACGCGCAGATCGCGCGCTTCCAGCGCGAGCTGGCGGGCCACGGGTACGCGTTCCAGTTCATCACCCTCGCCGGCTTCCACGCCCTCAACGAGTCGATGTTCACGCTCGCCCGGGGCTACGCCGAGCGCGGCATGAGCGCCTACGTCGACCTGCAGACGGCCGAGCTCGCCGCCGAGGCCGACGGCTACACCGCGACCCGCCACCAGCGGGAGGTCGGGACGGGCTACTTCGACCAGGTCGCCACCGCGATCAGCCCCGACAGCGCCACCCTCGCGCTGGCCGGCTCCACCGAGACGGCCCAGTTCCGCCACTGACCGTCGGGCCGGACCGACCTCTCGCGAGAGGTCGGTCGAGCCCCACCCTCGCCGCACGATCCAGCCCTCTTCGGCAGCGGGCTCCCCCTCGTCGCCGATCACGAACCCAGGAGCACGTCATGACCCTCACCGACACGTCGCCCGTGGCGACCCTCACCCCGCCGTTCGCGCACCCCCGGCTGACCGTGACCGGCCCCCGCGTCGACGGCACCGACCTGGTGCTCTCGCCCGAGGCGCTGGACTTCCTCACCGACCTGCACCAGCGCTTCTCGGGCGGCCGGCACGAGCTGCTGCTCGCCCGGCAGCGACGCCGCGAGCGATTCGCCAACGGCGTGGACCCCGGGTTCCTGCCGCTGACGGCGCACATCCGTGCGGACCGGACGTGGCGCGTCGCCGGCCCGGGGCCCGGTCTGGAGGACCGCCGCGTCGAGATCACCGGGCCGACCGACCGCAAGATGACGGTCAACGCGCTGAACTCCGGCGCGAAGGTGTGGCTCGCGGACCACGAGGACGCCATGAGCCCCACGTGGGCGAACGCGATCTGCGGCCAGGTGAACCTGTACGACGCGATCCGCGGGCGGGCCGACTTCACCAGCCCCGAGGGCAAGGAGTACACGGTCGGGGCGACGACGCCGACCATCGTCTTCCGTCCGCGCGGCTGGCACCTCACCGAGAAGCACGTGCAGTTCACCGACCGTGCCGGCCAGTCGTGCGCGGCGTCCGCGTCGCTGTTCGACGCCGGGCTGTACCTGTTCCACAACGCCCAGGCGCTGATCGACGCGGGCCGCGGCCCGTACCTGTACCTGCCGAAGATCGAGGGCCACCTCGAGGCGCGCCTCTGGGACGACGTCTTCCGCTTCACCGAGACGTACCTGGGCCTGCGGCACGGCACGATCCGCGCGACCGTGCTCATCGAGACGATCACGGCCGCGTTCGAGATGGAGGAGATCCTCTACGAGCTGCGCGACCACTGCGCGGGCCTGAACGCCGGACGCTGGGACTACATCTTCAGCATCATCAAGAGCTTCCGTGCCCGCGGGCCCCGGTTCGTCCTGCCGGACCGCGGGCGCGTGACGATGACGGTCCCGTTCATGACGGCGTACACCGAGCTGCTCGTCGCCACGTGCCACCGCCGCGGGGCGCAGGCCGTCGGCGGCATGAGCGCGTTCATCCCCAACCGCCGCGAGCCCGAGGTGACGGCACGTGCCCTCGAGCAGGTGCGCGCCGACAAGGAGCGCGAGGCCGGCCAGGGCTACGACGGGACGTGGGTCGCCCACCCCGACCTGGTGCCCGTGGCGCGCGAGGTCTTCGACGCGGCCCTCGGCGACCGCACCGACCAGCGGCACCGCCTGCGCGAGGACGTGCAGGTCACCGCCGCCGACCTGCTCGACATCCCGTCCGCGGGCGGGTCGCAGCCGGGCGCGGTGACCGACGCGGGCCTGCGCCAGAACGTGTCGGTGGCCGTGCGGTACCTCGAGGCGTGGCTGCGCGGGCTCGGCGCCGTCGCCATCGACGACCTCATGGAGGACGCCGCGACGGCGGAGATCTCGCGGTCGCAGGTGTGGCAGTGGGTGCACCAGGGCACGACGACGGCCGAGGGCACCGTGATCGACGCGCCCACCGTCCGCGAGGTGCTCGCGAGCGTCCTCACCGAGGTCTCGCGCCGTGAGGACGACCGCTTCGACGACGCCGCCGCGCTGTTCGGCGAGGTCGCCCTCGCGGACGACTTCCCGACGTTCCTCACCATCCCCGCCTACACCCGGCACCTGGTGACGCGGGCCTGACGGGGACGGGACGACCCCGGGCGTCCGGCCGGGACGCCCGGGGTCCGAAGGCCAACGAGATCATCTCGGTCAAGGACAGCCAGATCGCGTCGATCACTCCGGAGACCGCGAAGTCCTACGTCCGCGAGATGGTGGCGAAGTACCACCCTCTGGACCCGAGCCTCGTCGTCGCACCCACGGCCGGGAACCAGGCGAAGCTCGCCTCTGCCGCACTGGGGAAGCCACTCGATGGCGATATGGTCCTGGCGATCCCCGTCCAGGACGTACCGATACCTTCGTGGTTCCTCGACTACGCCGCGAACCACGGAGTGATCGTCCCTGAGCTCGCGGCGCACACAGCAACGAGAGGTCTGTGATGTCCGAGGTCTTGTACACGACCCGCTGGAACGCCCTGACGCGCCGACCTCTCGCAGGGCACAGCTGGATCACACCCGCCGAGGCGCGACGCCGGTACGACGGGGAGCAAGGTCTCGACATCGTCGACGCGAGCTCCCGTGACGAGGACGGCACGCCACGCCCGCTGTGGGTGATCGGCGCCTACGGACGGTTCCGGGTGCAGCTGTTCACCCCCGGCGGTTCGGTCGCCCGCTCCGTCGACTGGGATCTCGTCGACGGTCGTCTGTGGCGGTGGGTCAGCAGCGAGTGGGTGTACCCCGACGACGACACGCGCTATCGCCAGGCCGAGGCGACGATGATGATCCAGACCTCGGCTCGCCCTGACGGCACCGCCTCGTTCTCCGTGCGTGACGAGTCGGGAGAGACGCACGTGACGCAGTTCGCCGACGTCGCCACCGACGGCTACTGGCTCGACGTGCCCGACTTCGGGCAGTGGGGGCCGATCGTGAACGCCACCCTCGGTGCCGCGTCGGCACCGCCGGCCTGACGGCCGGCTCGAGCGGACGCGGCCGGCCCACCGACGGATGTGTCCCGGCACATCTCGTGGGGACCCTGGGGTGGGCCGTGCGTGGCGACTCCTGGTACGACCCAGCCACCCTCCATCCCAAGATCCGCGATGTCGCCGTCGCGAAGCTGGACCGCCAACTGCTGCGCATGCAGGTGGCGGCAGACAAGCTCGCCGAGGGTGCTGGGGCCATCGAGGTGACGACGAACAGCAGCTCGGTAGCGGCGTTCGTCGAGTCGCGCATGGCGGCTCATTGAACCGCCCCGGGTTCAGTGGAGGCTCGGTTCTCTGGTTTCCAGCGTCGTCGACGCGGGGTTCTGACGGTTGAACCGCCCCGGGTTCAGTGGAGGCTCGGTTCTCTGGTTTCCAGCGTCGTCGACGCGGGGTTCTGACGGTAGTAGACGGCCTCGTGCTCGGCGGGTGGGATGTCGCCGAGCTCGGTGTGCAGGCGC
>JAEWEJ010000423.1 GCA_023389455.1 Actinomycetes bacterium
GTGTGCAGCTGCGGGGCGAGCTGGTCGGTCACGTCCATCCGGACGAGGTCCGCCGCATCGCGCCCCAGGTGTGCCGTCCACGCCGACGGCGGCGTGGCGGCGACCAGCGCGCGCAGCAGCCGGGCGCGCCGGCCACCGGCCCCCGTCCGCACGTCCTGGAACGGCGCCGCGGCGTCGTCCTCGGGGAGCGTGACGACCAGCACGCGACGCAAGCGCTGCCGCTCGACCGTCACGCACGCCAGGGCGCGTGCGGCGCAGTCGCGCGCGAACCGGGAACCGGGCAGGTCGACGAGCGCCTGCGCCGCGGCCTCACGCACGGTCACCGCTCGGTCGGCCAGGCACCGGGTCAGGCGTTCCTCGTCGTCGGGACGCACGTCGCCGTGGATCGCGACGACGTCGGCGGTCCGCGCGGCGACCGGGCGCCGGGACCACTGCGGGTCGTCCACTGCCGCACGCGCGGCGTCGGCACCGGGCGGTCCGTCCGGCGTGTCCAGCACGGCGGTCGCGGTACCTGGGGCCATCTGCTGCGCGAGCCAGCGCCCACGCGCACCGAGGACCGCGGCGACGAGCGCCCGGTGCTCATGCCCCGCGGGACGTCTCACCCACCCGAGGACCTCGGGCAGCAGCGCGGGCGGCACCACGTACCCGCGCTCGGCCGCGGTCCGCAGCCAGTGCACCGTGAGCAGGTCCCCGACGACGTCGCCGCGGGCCACCAGACCCGCCAGGCGCGTACGAGCCGCCCCACCGGCCACGCGCGACGTCTCCGGGTCCGCAGGAGCCGGCAGCTCGGCCGTGTACCGCGGCTGCACGGTGCCGGCACGGCGTGCGACCACGTCGAGCGCAGCCCCGTCGAGCAGACCCGCGGGACCCGTCGTGCGCGGCGCGCGCTCCACCGCCGGGCCCACCGGTGCGGGCAGCCCTCGCCCGAGGTCCGCGTCGGGCGCCGCTCGCCGCAGGCCGAGCAGCGCGGCCGTGACCATGTCCTGCCGGCTCACAGCGGCACCAGCTCCCCGTCGCACCACGCCGCCACCGGCCGGACCCCGGCGACCGTGCGGTCCGCGACCACGGTGAGAGGGCGCCCGCCGCTGACCGCGACCAACCGCCACGGCTCGTCCCGGAACACCACCGGCAGGGTGTCACCGGCGCCGTCGACGACGACCCAGCGGGCTGGCCCACCGCCGCGCCGCAGCAGGGTCACGTCGCCGAGGACCACCGGCATCGCCGTCGCCCACGGGTCCACGGCGAGCACCGCCGACCACGCGTCGGACACCTGCGCGAGCGTCGCCCCGCGAACCTCGCGCAGCGGCACCGGGTCGCCGTGGCGCTCCCCCACGGACACGCGCGTCGGGTCCCCCGGGTGCACGTGCAGGTCGGCGTCGACGACCGCGCCGACCGGCAGCGGCACGTCCAGCGGCTGTCCGGGCGGCCCGAACAGCACGACGACGGCGTCCCGCCCCGTGGCCTCCCCGCGGACGTGGACGCGGCGAACCACGAGCCGGTCGCGCACCGTGTCGTGCTGCGCCAGCACCTGCCAGCGGTCCCGAAGACCGGGCGCGGCCAGGACGTCCTGCTGACGCTCGGGCTCCCCGACGCGACGGCGCACGACGGCGGCCGTCGCCTCGTCCAGCGAGTCGAGCTGCGCGTGCCCACGGACCAGCAGGTGCAGCAGCGCCAGCTCGTCGAGCAGCCGCGCGGGCCAGCCCTCACCGCTCGCCGCCGCCGTCGCGAGGTTCCGCACCCCGTCGGCCAGGCCGGGCGCCTGCGCGTCGACGAGACGCGCGGCGACCTGCTCGTACGGCCCGTACCCGGCCCGGTCGGCCCCGGTGAGACCCTGCTCGACCTGGTCGTGCAGCCAACGCTCCAGGTCGGCGACGCCGTCGGCCACGCGGGCCCGGCGCTGCTCGGCGCGCCGGGCGGCCGCCTGCGGGTCCGGTGCAGCCGTGCTGGCGCGCTCCGTCCGGGCGGCACGCTCTGCCCGCGACGACAGCCACTCCCGCGCGTGCTCTGCCGGCTCGGCGACTTCCGGCACGTCGCCGCCGGCCCAGAGCAGGAGGAGCCCGAGCGCGTGCTTGCAGGGGAACTTGCGACTCGGGCAGGTGCAGCGGAACGCGGGGCCGGCGAGGTCGACGACCGTCGCGTAGGGCGTCTTCCCCGAGCCCTGGCACAGGCCCCACACCGCCGCGGGTTCCGTGGACGCACCCACGTCGGACCAGGTGCGCGACACGGCGAGCTTGCGCCCCGCGGCGACGGACGACGCGTCGGGCGCCAGCGCCACCACCCGCTCCGCCGACCATCTCTCCGACACGGACGGCGACGCTAGCGCCTCGCACCGACACTCCGGGCCTGATCCGTCCTGAGCCACCCGTTCGCGCCCCGCGTGGACCGCGTGAGACGGCTCCGGGCTCCCAGGCGACGACATGGGAGGGAACCCGCGTGCCAGGTCCCCTCACGAACAGGTGTCATCGCAGGGAGTACGGGACCGTGTTCGTCGTGGTCGCGCCGGCAGCTCAGCGCCCCCTCAGCCGACGTCGCCGTACCGCGTGTAGATGCTCCGCTCCGCGTCCGCGGTGTCGTCCCCGCACGGACCGACGACGACCTTGTACCAGCTGATGTCACCACCGAACCCGCCACGGTCCGCACCACACGGTGGTCGATGCCTCACCCGAGCGGAGCAGCAGCTTGCCGGGCTCCAGCTCCTCCCACTCCACGCTGCCCTCGACCAGCTCGAACGTGCCGTCGGAGCACGCGGCCGCGTCCCCGAAGGGCACGCCCTCGACCTCCGCGAGGTCACCGTCCACCAGCGTGAGGACGGCACCGTCCCCGTCGCCCCACTTCCCCGGCACGGGCACCTCGGGCGCGTCGGCACAGCCCGCGACGACGGCCACCGCCGCGACGACCACTCCCCGGAGCGCCACGGCACGCCCATGACGTCGTCGCCCGCTCACGTGGTTCGCCACGACGTCGCACGACCCACGAAGGAGCCCCATCCGCGACGTGATCGGTGCGAGGTCGCCATCGGCAGTGTGGTCATCCCCGTCACGCCTCGAGCGCCCGGGCGATGACCTCGAGACGCCCCATCTCCGCGTTCGCCAGAGGTTCGAAACCGGCACGGCCGACCCGGCCGAGCTGCTGCCCGTCCGCGGTCAGGGCGAGCAGCACCCCACCCTCCATCCACTCGGCGGTGAACAGGTCGGGAGGGTCCGCGAAGGGCAGTCCCTCGCTCCCGAGCCATGCCACCTGCGCACCGCTCCCCACGAGCTCCCGCAACGCGCCGTCGACACCCTCGACCGCCCGCCAGTACTCCTCGAGCTCGCGGAAGGAGAACTCGAAGAGGCAGATCCGCCATCCCTCGCCGAACAGCACGAACCGCCGCACCTCACACGTGTCACCCGGTGCCGACCCGAGCTGGATCGGGTCGACCGGTGGCACCGCCGACCCCCACAGCCCGTAGAGGATGAACCCCTCCCGCTCCTCGCCGTCGACGAAGACCGACGTCATGCTGATCAACCGGTCCCCCAGTCCACGTGCTGTGTCTGGCTCACGCGGCGGCCGCCGCGCCGGCGACCGGCCGATCCGCGGCGCGCGGCATGCCGTGCCGGGAGTCGACCCGCCCAGGTCGGGCGACCGCTCGTGGGCACGGATGCTACCCACAGGCCGACGGCTTTCGTGGCAGTTCGGGTGCACCGGCGCCTGCGACCGGGGCCCGCAGGCCGAACGGAGAGCTGAGCGCCGACTCACTCCGGACGGCGGGGAGCCACACCGAGATCGACGATCCGCGCGGCGTCACGACCCCGAGCAGTGAGGTCCTGCCTGACCGCCTCCAGGAAGTCCCCCACGCACCGGTCCAGGTCAGCGGTCGACACCGGCGCGCTGCGAACGTGCGGCGCCAGTGCTGAGAAGACGACCCATCCGCCCGCCTCCGAGGCGATGGTGACGAGCCCCGCGACATCGGAGGACAGGGAGTCGAACACGAAGTCGGCCCGGTGTCCGGACGTCACCCAGCCGGCGAGCTGCCGTGCGAGCTCCACAACGGGAAAGTACGGCTCGACATAGATCTCCCTGCCGTCGTCCGTGATCGCGAGATCTGCATCGACGGCGACGAGATAGTCGGAGAGCAGCTCACCGCGCAGGTCGTCGAAGCTGATGTTGACGTACTCGAAACGCACCAGACCTCACTCAGGGTGCGAAGGGGAACGCGTTGACGACGCGCCCGTCGCGTGACCGTACACCGCGGGCAGGTCCGCCCGTGCGACCGGGCCGCACCGACACCCGACGCATCCGGCCCGGTAGCGGCACGACGAAGGCCGCCGCCCCCGAGGGGACGACGGCCTTCCGACGTGGAGGTGGCGGGAATCGAACCCGCGTCCGATGACGTGGGACCAGGGCTTCTCCGGGTGCAGTCCGCAGTAGATTTTCTCAGCCCCCACGATCACGCGGACAAGACGTGGACGGGCTCAGTCGGCTAAGAGTCCCGCCCGCCCCACCGACGAGGACGGACAGCAGTGGCTCTCTAGATGACGCCGGGAACTAGACCGAGAGCATGTCTAGGCCG
>JAEWEJ010000072.1 GCA_023389455.1 Actinomycetes bacterium
GTCGGGGACGGTCGGGGACGGTCGCACGAGCGTACCGGCGGGCTCCGACGTCCCGGCGTCACCCGGCCGGGGTGGCGCACGCGCCCTAGGCTGTGACGGTGAGCGAGCACGCAGCACCGGACCTGCCCGCCCGCGAGACCGTGATGCTCGCGGCGTTCGAGGGCTGGAACGACGCCGGGAGCGCAGCGTCGGCGGCCCTCGAGCACCTGCACGACGTGTGGGGCGCCGAGCAGGTCGACGAGCTGGACCCCGAGGAGTACCACGACTTCCAGGTGAACCGCCCCGTCGTCGGGCTGGGCCCCGACGGGACGCGCGAGATCACGTGGCCGACGACCGCGGTGGCGGTCGCCACGACCCCCCGCTCGGGCCGCCAGGTCGTCCTCGTCCACGGGATCGAGCCGTCGATGCGGTGGCGCCGCTACTGCGGCGAGCTGCTCGACATCGCCGCCGGCCTGGGGGTGCGCACGATCGTCACCGTGGGGGCGCTGCTCGCCGACGTGCCGCACACGCGCCCCATCCCCGTGAACGCGACGAGCGAGGACCCTCACGTCCGTGAGCTGATGGGCCTGGAGCCGAACACCTACGAGGGCCCGACGGGCATCGTCGGCGTCCTGCAGCACGAGGCCGCGGCGCGCGGCATGCAGGCACTGTCCCTCTGGGCGGCGGTGCCGCACTACGTCGCCGCTCCCCCGTCACCCAAGGCGACCCTGGCGATCCTGCACCGGATCGAGGCGCTGCTGGGCGAGCCCGTGCCGCTGTCCGACCTGCCCGAGGACGCCACGGCGTGGCAGCACGGCGTGGACGAGCTGGCCGGCGAGGACTCCGAGATCGGCGAGTACGTCCGCCAGCTCGAGGAGGCCAAGGACACGGCCGAGCTCCCCGAGGCCAGCGGCGAGGCGATCGCGCAGGAGTTCGAGCGCTACCTGCGGCGCCGGGACAAGGGCACCGGCGGCTGACCGCCGCCCGGCGCCCCGGTCGCGGGGCGTCCCCGCGCCGCGTGCCGTCGACCCCGGGCGGTGGTCACATCCGCACGCCCAGCAGGGCGTCGATCGTCCGCGCGACGACGCCGGGCGCCCCCTCGTGGAAGGGCACGTCACCCGCCAGCGCGGTCGCCGCCCACGCGTCGACCACCCCGAGCGCGCGCGGCGTGTCGAGGTCGTCCGCCACGGCCGCCCGGACGGCCGCCAGCACGGGCGCGGCGTCCGGACCGCCGTTGCCGGCCAGGGCACGACGCCATGTCACGAGCCGCTGCTGGGCGGCGACCAGGCCGTCGGCGGTCCACTCCCAGTCGTCGCGGTAGCGGTGCGCGAGCACCGCGAGCCGGACCGCCATGGGCTCGACGCCCTCGGCGAGCAGCGCGGAGACGAGCACGAGGTTGCCCCGCGACTTGCTCATCTTGTGGCCCTCGTAGCCGACCATGCCCGTGTGCACGTGCACCCGGGCGGACTCCCCCGCGTCGAGCAGGCGCAGGTGCGAGGAGCTGCACTCGTGGTGCGGGAAGACCAGGTCGGAGCCGCCGCCCTGCACGTCGAACGGCACGCCGAGCCCGTCGCGGGCGATGACCGCGCACTCGATGTGCCAGCCGGGCCGTCCTCGACCGAGGCCCGGCGCGTCCCAGGCCGGCTCGCCGGGGCGCTCCGCACGCCAGAGCAGCGGGTCCAGCGGCGACCGCTTGCCGGGTCGGTCCGGGTCCCCGCCGCGCTCGGCGCTCAGCGCGAGCATCGTGCCCGTGTCCAGCCGTGCGACGGTCCCGAACGCCGGATCCACCGACAGGTCGGCGTAGACGTCGTCACCGCCGTCGGGGGCGGGCAGCCGGTACGCGGCGCCGCGTGCGAGCAGGTGGTCGACCCCGTCGACGACCTGCGGCACGGACTCCACGACGCCACGGAACACGTCGGGCGGGACGACGCCCAGCGCTGCCATGTCCGACGCGTACAGCGCGGTCTGGTCGGCGGCCAGCGCACGCCAGTCCACGCCCGTGGCCGTCGCCCGCTCGAGCAGCGGGTCGTCCACGTCGGTGACGTTCGACGCGTAGGTCACGCGCTGCCCGGCGTCGCGCCACGCGCGCCCGAGCACGTCGAAGGCGATGTACGTCGCCGCGTGGCCCAGGTGGGTCGCGTCGTACGGCGTGATGCCGCACACGTAGAGGCGGGCCTCGGGCCCGGGTGCCGCCACGACGAGCCGGCCTGACGACGTGTCGCGGACGCGGACCGGCTCACCGGTCCCCGGCAGCCGAGGGATCTGGGGGGCGGGCCAGGTGAGCACGCCGGAAGCCTAACCGCCGTCGCGCGACGTCCCCGCGCACACTGGGGGTCATGACAGGTGACGACGCGTCGACCTCCTCCCGGACCGCACCCGGTGCCGGCGGCGCCCCGCCCCCGGGCCTGGCGCCCGGGACGTCCACCTGGGTCGCGCAGGAGGGCGCCTGGCGGCCCGTCGGGACCGCCACGCGCACCGACGCGCGGCAGCCGGCACCCGCCACCTGGGTCGTGACCCCGTCGGTGGACGCGCTGGTCGACGCGGTGCGCGTGCTGGCTCCGGACGGCCGGACGCTGCAGCTGCTGGAGCGTCACGTCCGCCACGGCCGCGTCGACGGCCACCCGCACGTGCGGGTGGACCGGGGCGCGCACGGCAAGGTCGTCCTCACGGTGCCCACCGTGTCGTTCGTCACGCGCACGAACGACGTGCACACCGGGTGGATCACGTGCCTGCTCGCCCCCGGGCTGGTCGTCATGACCGAGCAGGGCGACGCGGGCGTGCTCGCGCGGGCGGCGGACCGCCTCGAGGACGACGTGCGGGACCCCGACGAGGGCGTGTGGGCGGTGCTGGCCACCGTCCTGCTCGTGCTCGCGCAGAAGGCCAGCCGGGTCGAGGTGGAGGTCGGCGACGCGGTCGCCCGCGTCGAGCGCAGCGTCTTCTCCCCCGGCGTCGCCGGCGACGTGCTGACCGTCGTCTACGACCTCAAGCGCGAGATCGCCGAGGCCCGGCGGGCGGTCAGCCCGGTCGGCTCCGTCCTGCCGGACCTCGACGACGCCTGGTCGGACGACCGCCACGGCACCGGGGCGCAGGCCTGGCTGCGACGCGTGCACGAGGAGCTCGACCGCATCGACCGGCACCTCGACGGTCACGACGGCCTGCTCGGGGACATGCTCGACGTGCACCTCGCCCTGGTGTCCGTGCAGCAGAACGAGGACATGCGCAAGATCTCCGCGTGGGCCGCGATGATCGCGGTGCCGACGCTCGTCGCGGGGATCTACGGCATGAACTTCCGCCACATGCCCGAGCTGTCGTGGACGTTCGGCTACCCGCTGGCCCTGCTGCTCATGGCGGCTTCGTCGTTCGCGCTCTGGCGCGCGTTCCGGCGGTCCGGGTGGCTGTGAGACGTCAGGCGTTCGCCGGTGCCGTCACCGGCTCCAGGACACCCGTGAGCAGCAGCAGGACGACCAGCAGGGCCAGGCCCAGCCGGTAGTACACGAACGGCGTGTAGCTGAAGGTCGAGACGATCTTGAGGAACGCGATGATGACGACGTAGCCGATCACGAAGGCGACGAGGGTCGCCACCAGGGTGGCCCCGAACCCGGGCGTCCCCGCCTCACCGAACGTCCCGACGCTCTTGGCCAGCTGGAAGAGGCCGGAGCCGAACACCGCGGGGATCGCCAGCAGGAACGAGTACCGCGCCGCGGCCTCGCGGGTGTAGCCCATGAGCAGCCCGCCGGTGATGGTGCCGCCCGAGCGGGAGACGCCCGGCACCAGCGCGAGCGCCTGCCAGAAGCCGAAGGCCACCGCGTGGCGCGGGGTCAGCTCCTGCAGCGTGCGGGTCTTGGCGCCACGGCGGTCGGCCCAGCCGAGGACGAGGGCGAAGACGGCGAGCGTCAGCGCCACCAGCCAGAGGTTGCGGAACGGGCGCTCGATCTGGTCCTGGAACGCCAGGCCGAGCACCACGATCGGCACGGTGCCGAGCACGATGAACCACGCCATCAGGGCGTCGTGGTCGGACGGCCGCCCGGCGGGCATGCCGGCGCGCGAGCGCCAGTCCGTGCCGTAGGCACCCCGCAGCGCCGCCCACCAGGCCAGCACGATCCGCCTGATGTCGCGGCGGAAGTAGAGCAGCACCGCGGTCTCGGTGCCGAGCTGGGTGATCGCCGTGAAGGCCGCACCCGGGTCCCCGGAGCCGACGAGCTCTCCCACGATGCGCAGGTGCGCGCTGGAGGAGACCGGGAGGAACTCCGTCAGCCCCTGGACCAGCCCGAGGAGGATCGCCTCACCTGTCCCGATACCCGTTGCCACGAGGCGCAACGATAGCGCTGCGTCGCCACCGGAGTGCCCCGGGCGCCCGGCCCGGCACGCCGCACCCGGCGCCCGGGTGCGCGCGACTAGGGTGGCGCCCCATGGAGCACCGTCGTCTGGGCCGCACGGGTCTGCGCGTCTCGTCCCTCGGCCTGGGCACGATGACCTGGAGCCGGGACACCGACGACCACGAGGCCGCCGAGCAGCTGCGCGACTTCGTCGACGCCGGCGGCACGCTCGTCGACACCTCCGCGACGTACGCCGACGGCGGCGCCGAGGAGCTCCTCGGGTCGCTCATGGGCGACGTCGCCGACCGCGAGGACCTCGTGGTCTGCACCAAGGCCGGCGTCCGGCGCACGTCGCACGGCGCCGTGGTCGACGCGTCGCGCGGTGCCCTCCTCGACAGCCTGGACGCGTCGTTGCGACGGCTGCGCACGGACCGGGTGGACCTGTGGCTCGCGACGCCCGACCCCCGCACCCCGCTGGAGGAGACGGTGTCCGCCCTGCGGCACGCCGTGCAGGCCGGCAAGGCCCGGTACGTCGGCCTGTCGAACCACTCCGGCTGGCAGGTCGCGCGCGCCGCGACCCTGCTGGAGCCCGACCCGGGCCTCGCCGCCGTGGAGGCGGAGTACTCGCTGCTGCAGCGCGGGGTGGAGCGCGAGGTGCTGCCCGCGTGCGGCGCGCTGGGCGCGGGCCTGATCGCCTGGTCGCCGCTCGGGCGCGGCGTGCTGACGGGCAAGTACCGCCGCACCATCCCGTCGGACTCCCGCGCGGCGTCCGCTCACCTCGCGGGGTTCGTCCAGCCGTACCTGACCGCCGACGCCTCCGGGGTGGTCGACGCGGTGGTGACCGCCGCGGCAGGGCTGGACCGCACACCGCTGGAGGTCGCCCTCGCCTGGGTGACCTCACGGCCGGGGGTCGCCGGGGCCGTCGTCGGGGCCAGGACCGCGGCACAGCTGCGTGCCGCACTGGCGGTCGACGACCTGCGGCTGCCGCCCGAGATCGTCGTCGTGCTGGACGAGCTCACCGCACCTACGGCCGGCTACCCGGAGCGCTGAGACCGGCGCGGTGCTGAGTGCGCCGGGGCGGTGAGCCCCGGCGCGGTGCTGAGCCCGCCGCGTCGTGCGGGACCGTCAGGCGCCCGCGCGGGGGTAGAGCTCGGCGTCGGCGAGGTCGTCGTCGTCGTCCTCGTCGTCGTCCAGGTCGTCCTCGTCGAGGTCGTCGTCCTCGTCGTCGTCGTCCTCCTCCGCGAGGTAGAACGGCGTCGCCTCGCCGTGGACCGTGCCCAGCGCGTCGTCGTACACCTCGAACGCGTCCGCCAGGACGTCGTAGGCGTCGTCGACGGCCGGGTCGTCATCACCCGTCCTGGCGAGGACGGCGGCGTAGTGCGCCTCGAGGGCGGCCACCAGACGGTCGAGGGCGGCGCGCGGGTCCACGGTCATGCGACGACGGTAGCGCCGCGCGGGGCACAATGGCAGCGCATCAGCGCCCGCGGGCGCTCCTGGCACGACGTCGGGCCCGGACGGGCGGGACGGGGTGAGGCGATGGCGGACGGCGGCGCACGCGACCGGCGCAGCGAGTGGGACTCGCAGGGTGGGCAGTGGGAGTACCGCGTGCTGCGCATCCCCCCGACCACGTCCGGCGGTGACGCCAGGCGCCTGCTGACGGACGAGGCCGAGTACGGGCGCTGGGAGCTGGCCCGGCTGCGGCTGTACGCCGGCGGGGAGCGCCGCGTGTGGCTGCGCCGCAAGATCATCCGCGTGCGCTCGACGCTGGCCGAGACGCTCGGCTGACCCGCGGGCCGGGCCCCCGGACGCCGGGCTGCTCGGCCGGCGCAGACCCCGGGACGAGGACGCAGGGCCGCCGGTGCGGGCGGCCCTGCGCTCGGTCAGCAGGTCGCGAGCAGCCGGTCCAGCACGCGGGTGCCGAACCGCAGGGCGTCGACCGGGACCCGCTCGTCGACGCCGTGGAACATGCCGGCGAAGTCGAGGTCGGCCGGCAGGCGCAGCGGCGCGAACCCGTACCCCGTGATGCCCAGCTGGGACAGCGACTTGTTGTCCGTGCCGCCGGAGAGCATGTAGGGCAGCACGTGCGCGCCGGGGTCCTCCGCGAGGACCGCCGCGGCCATCGCGTCGACGAGCGGGCCCTCGAACGGCACCTCCAGCCCGGTGTCGCGCACGATGTCCTCGACCCGCACGTGGGGGCCGGCCAGCCGGGCGACGGTCGCGTCGAACTCGTCCGACCTGCCGGGCAGGAACCGGCCGTCGACCACGCCGGTGGCCGCCCCGGGGATGACGTTCTCCTTGTACCCGGCGGCGAGCCGCGTCGGGTTCGTCGAGTGGCGCAGCGTGGCCCCGACGAACCGGGAGACCGGACCCAGCGCGTCAACGAGGGCGTCGATGCCTTGCGGGTCCTCGGGGTCGAACGGCAGCCCGGTGAGGTCGGCCACCCCCTCCAGGAGCGCCTGGACGGTGGGGGTCAGCTGCAGGGGCCACGCGTGCTCCCCGATCCGGGCGACCGCGGCCGCGAGGTGGGTCACGGCGTTGTCCGTGCTCACCTGGCTGCCGTGCCCGGCCCGGCCCTGCGCGACGAGCCGGAGCCAGGCCAGGCCCTTCTCGGCCGTCTGGAGCAGGTACACCCGCTGACCGGCGACGTCGACGGAGAACCCGCCGACCTCGCTGATCGCCTCGGTCGCACCCGCGAACAGCTCGGGGCGGTGCTCGACGGCCCAGTGCGCCCCGAAGCGGCCCCCGGCCTCCTCGTCGGCGAACATCGCGAGCACGACGTCCCGCGCGGGGCGGCGGCCCTCACGGGCCATCTGCCGCACCACCGCGAGCACCATCGCGTCCATGTCCTTCATGTCGACGGCGCCGCGGCCCCACACCAGTCCGTCGCGCAGCTCGGCCCCGAAGGGGTCGACCGACCAGTCCGGCGCGTGCGCGGGCACCACGTCGAGGTGCCCGTGCACCACGAGCGCCGGCCGCGCCGGGTCCGCGCCCTCCAGCCGGACGACGACGTTGGCCCGCCCCGGCGCGCTCTCGAACAGCTCGGGCTCCAGGCCCACGTCCTGCAGCAGGCCGACGACGTGCTCGGCGGCCTCGCGCTCCCCCGGTCCCGTGCCGTCGCCGGGGTTGGTCGTGTCGATCCGGATGAGGTCGCGGCAGATGTCGACGACCTCGTCCTGGGCCTGCGGCACGCCGGCCGTCGCGGCGCTCACTCGGACACCGCCGCGAGCAGGCCGCGCCGCGCGAGCAGCGGCTCGATGCGCGGGTCGCGCCCGCGCAGGTCGCGGAACGACTGCAGCGGGTCGATCGAGCCACCCCGCCCCAGGAGGCGGGCCCGGAAGGCGTCGCCGTTCTCGCGGCGCAGACCCCCGTGCTCGGCGAACCACTCGACGGTGTCGGCATCCAGCACCTCGGACCAGATGTACGCGTAGTAGCCGGCCGAGTAGCCGGAGCAGAAGATGTGGTTGAAGTACGTCGTGCGGTACCGCGGCGGGACCGTGCGCAGGTCCACGCCGGCGTCGCGCAGCGCCGTCGCCTCGAACTCCTCGACCTGCGCCGGGTCCGTCGGGACGTCCTGCGGCGCCAGACGGTGCCACGCCTGGTCCAGCAGCGCGGCCGCGAGGTACTCGGTGGTCGCGAAGCCCTCCCCGTCCTGACGCCCGGCCAGCAGGGTGGCGACCCACTCGTCGGGCATCGGCTCACCCGTCTCGTGGTGCACCGCGAACGCCCGCAGCACCTCGGGGTCCCACGCCCACATCTCGTTGACCTGCGAGGGGAACTCGACGAAGTCGCGCGGCACGCTCGTGCCGGACTGCGACGGGTAGCGCACCGCCGAGAGCAGGCCGTGCAGCGCGTGACCGAACTCGTGGAACATCGTGATGACCTCGTCCCAGGTGTCCTGTCCGTGTTCCAGCCCGCCCGCAAACGCCTCATCACACGTCAACGCGCCTCCTGACCTCGTGCTTCGCCCCTGCGAAGAGAGCCTACGCTGCTGACCTCGACTGAGGTCATCACCAGGACCGCCCACATCATCAGGACCCGCTCGCCGGAGAGTGGTGCTTGCGCGGACCATCCGAGCACGATGAGATCGCGGAGTGACTGAGACCCCCGCTGACCACGCCCCCATGGCAAACCCGCTCCAGCAACAGATCGACGCTAGGCGGCGCGAGATCCAGACCGAGGGCTACCCGATGTCGATCGGCGAACTCGTGAATCTCTACAAAGATCGCGAACTGGACATCCACCCGGAGTTCCAGCGATTCTTTCGATGGAGCCCAAATCAGAAGTCCCGCTTTATCGAGTCGCTCCTTCTTGGTATCCCAATCCCTTCAATATTTGTGTACCAGCGACGTGACGGCGTGTGGGACGTCATTGACGGGTTGCAGCGCTTGAGCACCGTGTTTGAGTTCATGGGCGAGTTGCGCGATGAGGGGGGCAGAATCGTGGAACCAAGCACTCTCGTTGCGACCGAGTATCTGCCCGGGCTGGCAGGTGTGCGCTGGGGCGCCTGGGAAGATACCGACAACCACCTCAGCGGCGAACAGCAGCGCCTGATCAAACGCGCCGCGATAGACATCAAGATCGTGCGGCGCGAGAGCGACGAATCAACAAAGTTCGATCTATTTGAGAGGCTGAACACCGGAGGATCGCAACTCTCGGACCAGGAGGTGCGTAACTGCCTCCTGATCATGGCGCGTCCCGAGTATTATCGATGGCTCATCCGCCTCAACGATTACAACGCGTTCCAGAGCACCGTCGCAGTCTCGGACCGAGCGGCTAGCGAGCAGTACGATCTCGAACTGGTCTTGCGTTTTCTTCTCATCAAGGATCTCAGCGACGAAGAGTTGCGCGAGATTGGCGACATGAGCGACTTTCTCAATACAGGTTCCATCGCGAGTGCTCGCGCCGCGAGCGACACAGAGGCGCTCGAGACCAGCGCATTCGAGAACACGTTCGGTTTCATCGCAGACACCGTGGGCGAGTGGGCCTTCCGGAGATACGACGCCACCAAGGGGCGATTCCTTGGCGGATTCTCCGTCTCCGCCTATGAGGCAGTGACCGCGGGAATCTACGCGAACCTCGACGCGTGGCGCGGGTTGCCTCCGAACGACCGAACCCCGAGATTTACCGAACTACTAAAAGAGATGTGGCTCGACCCCGATTTTCGCGACAACTCCGGATCGGGCGTTCGCGCGTCGACGCGCATCCCGAAGGTCATTCCATACGGCCGAGCCCACTTCGTCCCGTGAAGATACGGACCATCGGCGACCTGGAGGACCTCGTTGCCAAAGAGACTGCCTGGCGAAAGCGGGAACTGACCGACATACTCTTTAATGCGAGACAAGCCCGCGATTCGAAGATGCAAACTTCTCTACGGGCTGGGGTCGCGCTTCTATACGCACACTGGGAAGGGTGGATCAAGTCGGTCGCGCGCCTGTACATCGAGTACGTCAACACGCAGCGACCTTGCTATGACGAGCTGAGCCCAGCCTTCTTGGGTAACGCACTTAGGACTCGCCTCGACGATATGGCAGCAGCACATTCGGCCGAGGTGCACAATAATTTCGCAACATTCGTCTCGGACGGGGGCCTCCGAGGTCGAGCACACCTAAATGCAAATCTAGTCAGGACCGAAGGAAACCTGGGGAGCAAGACCCTGAAGGACATCATTGCACGCTTGGGGACGAACTATAAGCACTATGAGTTGCTGGAAACTCTCATTGACAAGCAGTTGGTTCACCATCGCAACACCATCGCCCACGGCGAGTTTCTGGAGATCGACTCAGACCAGTACGAGGATCTTCACAGGAAGGTAGTTTCGATGCTGACTGACTTCACCAACGACGTGCTGGTTTCGGCGCGCACGGATCAGCACCTCCGCCCTTCGAGGCGCCAGGTTGCCCCCGGATAGTCTCCTGGAGCTGCCGCGGCCCTCACGCTGCCTGGGTAAACGGAGCAGGTCGGATCGGCGACCAAGATTGATACGGCCAGGGGTCGTCGCGAACTGACACATCATTCGCAGTCAGGCGTGCTCAGTCGATTTCCTGGATGCCAATCCGAGACTCTCGGAGCGAGCATTTGCTCGCTCCGAGTCTGTCTGTATATCAAGGGCGTCGAGTTGATCTCGCAACCCGTCGATACTCGTAAAGACAGTTACAGACTCGCCCTTCGCGCGCTGCAGCGACCGCAACTGCTCACCGGTGTGGCGCTCGGCGACTACGTAATCACAGTATCCCGCTGCGCAACCCAAAAACATGATGTCGGTAAGATCGTTCGGCTTCCATTGTGTCACCCTGTCCATGTAGCGCATAATATGGAGCCCGCCTACGAATCTTAGCATCGGCTGACGCTGAAGGGCTCGATAAAGAACTGACGTATCCGTCTCAAGTAGATGTTCAACATCCGTGCCGACCATTGCGCCTGCCTGTCGGATCACCGCGAAGTTGCTGCGCCAAAAAGCATCAATTGCTGCACGGCGCCGAGCAGAACTGCGATCGCTGTATTTTGAAACGTATTCGGTTATGCGTTGGTTGCCGGTAGTCCACTCTGCCAGATCTGCAGCTTTGACCGACTCCGGGTCTATCAGCATCTCCAGCACGACACTGGGAGCGCCAAGGAGATCAATAAATTGCTGCATCTGCGTTGGAGCGGGTTGATTCACCTCTGCAGCCTGCTGATTCATCGCCCCTGGCTCGAGCGTGACCGCCTCCCGCTCACAGTATGGGGGAACGGGTTGCGATGTAAGCTCACAGACCAGCGCTATCGCTTCCATCATCCACACCGCGCTTGGGTGCCGCAACTGCCATCCGGCGGACAACGAAGCCATTGTGGCACCGACGTTATATCGCAGGTCACCAAACAGCGGCGCTGTTTCGCGTACGTGGCCGGACGACAGTGGAAGAATGATCCCTAGGTCCTGGGCCAAGTCCGCTACGCGCTGGGCGGATCGCGCCTCGGCGCCGCTCTTGATCTGCGAGGTGTCCACGCGGGTCTGTGCGACTGAACGCCAGTGGTTCTGGTCGAGGTATACGCTGGGCCGACCTCTGGTGGGATCGTCTAATTTGGGGTTATACACCTCGGCGATCAGTATGTGTCCTCTTTTGGTGACGTTTGCTATCCACCACCGCTCCCAATCGAGAATTGCGTAAGCAATCTCTGTAGGCAAGGGTTCGCGGGAATGGTCTACAGGCGCCTCGAGCTCACGCCCGTCTTGGAATACAATCTTTATTCGATCTGGATCGCGTTTTACTATCCAGTATTTGAAGATCTCTGAACTCAAAGAGACCACAATCCGCGGCTCACCTTCGTTAGGCACGAAGACCCCGTCGTGCGAGCAGAGGAGCGATCTCGGGGTCGCGCCCGCGCAGGTCGCGGAACGACTGCAGCGGGTCGATGGATCCCCCGCGCCCCAGCAGCCGCGCACGGAACGTGTTGCCGTTCTCGGGCCGCAGGCCTCCGTTCTCCTTGAACCACTCCACAGTGTCAGCGTCGAGCACCTCGGACCAGATGTACGCGTAGTAGCCGGCCGAGTAGCCGGACCCGAAGATGTGGTTGAAGTACGTCGTCCGGTAGCGCGGCGGGACGGTACGCAGGTCCACCCCGGCGTCGCGCAGCGCCTTGGCCTCGAACTCCTCGACCTGCGCCGGGTCGGTCGGGACCTCCTCAGGCTTCAGACGGTGCCATGCCTGGTCCAAGAGCGCCGCTGCGAGGTACTCCGTCGTGGCGAACCCCTCCCCGTCCTGCTGCGAGGCGATGAGGGTCTCAACCCACTGCTCCGGCATCGGCTCACCGGTCTCGTGATGCACCGCGTAGCTGCGGATGACCTCAGGGTGCAGCGCCCACATCTCGTTGACCTGCGACGGGTACTCCACGAAGTCGCGGGGCACGTTCGTGCCCGACTGCGACGGGTACCGCACGTTCGACAACAGGCCGTGCAGCGCGTGACCGAACTCGTGAAAGAGCGTCACGACCTCATCCCACGTGAGCAACGTCGGGGTCGTCGACCCACTTTTGGTACTGACCTCGTCCCAGGTCAGCAGCGTGGGCTGTCCCGGCGGCGGCTTGGGCACGTTGAGGTTGTTCACGACCACGGGCGCCTGCCCGAGCAGGGTCGACTGGTCGACCAGCGAGTTCATCCACGCCCCGCCGCGCTTGGACGGCCGCGTCCACCAGTCGCCGAGGAACAGCCCGAGGCCGCTGCCGTCCGCGTCGAACACCTCGAACACCCGCACGTCCGGGTGGTAGCCCACCAGGTCGTGCCGCTCGGCGAACGTCAGGCCGTACAGCCGGTTCGCGGCGCGGAACACGCCGTCGGCGAGCACCCGCTCGAGCTCGAGGTACGGGCGGAGCTCGGACTCGTCCAGCGCACGGCGCTGCTGCTGCACGCGCCCGGCGTAGTACGCCCAGTCCCACGGCTCGAGCGAGGCACCCGGGTGGTCGTCCTGCAGGACGTGCTCGAGGTCGGCCGCCTCCGCGCGGGCGTTGGCCACGGCGGCCGGCGCCAGCCGGGTCAGCATCGCCTCGACGGCCTGCGCGGATCCCGCGGTCGCGTCGGCCGCGACGTAGGCGGCGTGGTGCTCGAAGCCCAGCAGGCGCGCCCGCTCGGCGCGCAGCCGGACCATGGCCAGCAGCGTGCTGCGGGTGTCGTTCGCGTCGCCCGTGGCGCCGCGGGTCAGCGAGGCCGTCATGACGCGCTCGCGCAGCCCGCGGTCGCGCAGCAGGGAGACCACCGACTGCTGGGTGGGCAGCTGCAGCTCGAGGAGCCAGCCGTCCTCGTGGCCGCGCTCGCGCGCCGCCTGCGCGGCGGCGGCCCGCGCGTCCTCGGGCAGGCCGTCGAGCTCGGCCTCGTCCGTGACGAGGACAGCCGCGTCGTTCGCCGCGGCGAGCAGCAGCCGCCCGAAGGTCGCGTCCAGCGACGTCATCTCGGCGTTGATGGCCCGCAGGCGTTCCTGCTCGGCGGCGCCGAGCCCCACGCCCGCCCGGGCGAACCGCGTGCGGGTGCGGTGCAGCAGCCATGCCGTGTCGGGTGCCGTCGCGGTCGCGTCCGCGTCGAGCCGCGCGGCCAGCGCCTCGACGCGCGCGTGCAGCCGCGGGTCGAGCCAGATCGCGTCCGCGTGCTCGGCGAGCAACGGCGCGACCTGCTCCTCGATCGCCTGGAGCCCCGGGGTGGAGTCCGCACCGGCCTGCACGTAGAACGCCGAGGCCGCCCGCGACAGCAGCTGCCCCGACCGCTCCATCGCCTCGAGCGTGTTCTCGACCGTCGGCTCCGCCGGGTCGGTCGCGATCGCCTCGATCTCGGCGCGCTGCTCCGCCATGCCCGCACGCAGCGCCGGCAGGTAGTGCTCCTCGCGCAGCTCCCGGAAGTCGGGCAGGCCGTACGGCAGGTCGGACGCCCGGGCGAAGGGGTTGGTGGGGTCGAGCGGAAGTGCGTCGGAGGTCATGGCCCCATCGTCACAGACCCGGGCGCCACGGGGCACGTACCGCGGCACCGGGAGTCGCGTCGCGCGCGTCACCCCGACCCCGCGACGGCGCGGGGGTCGCGCGGCGCGGCGGACCGCCGGGCCGCGGCTCAGCGGTCGCCGTCGGTCGTCTGCAGCAGCTCGTCGGGTGACGTCCAGGGGTAGCCGTGGGCCTGCGCGACCGCGGCGTTGAGCAGGCGGCCGCGGTGCGTGGTCAGCCCGCCCGCGAGCGCGGGGTCGAGGGACGCGGCTCCCTGCCAACCGAGGTCCGCGAGCGCGGCCAGGTACGGCAGCGTCGCGTTGGTCAGCGCGCGGGTCGACGTCACGGGCACGGCCCCGGGCATGTTGGCGACGCAGTAGAGCACCGAGCCGTGCACGCGGAAGGTCGGCTCGTCGTGCGTCGTGGGCCGGGTGTCCTCGAAGCAGCCGCCCTGGTCCACCGCGACGTCGACCAGCACCGATCCCGACCGCATGCGGGACACCAGCTCGTTGCTCACCAGACGCGGTGCGCGCGCCCCGGGCAGCAGCACGGCGCCGACGACGAGGTCGGCGTCGACCAGCTCGTGCTCGATGGCCCACGTCGACGACGCGATGGTCCGCACGCGGCCGCCGAAGAGGTCGTCCAGCTCCCGCAGGCGCGGCACCGACAGGTCGAGCACGGTGACGTCGGCGCGCATCCCGGCGGCGATCTGCGCGGCGTGGGTCCCCACCACGCCGCCCCCGAGGACCACGACCTTCGCCCCGTCGACGCCCGGAACGCCGCCCAGCAGCAGGCCGCGGCCGCCCTCGTTGCGCATGAGGTGGTACGCGCCGACCTGGGCGGCGAGGCGCCCGGCGACCTCGCTCATGGGTGCCAGCAGCGGCAACGAGCCGTCGGGCAGCTGGACCGTCTCGTAGGCGATCGACGTGGTGCCCGCGGCGAGCAGCGCGTCGGTGGTGGGACGGTCGGCGGCCAGGTGCAGGTAGGTGAACAGCGTCAGGTCCTCGCGCAGGTACCCGTACTCCTGGGCGATCGGCTCCTTGACCTTGCACACCAGCTCGGCGGCCCAGGCGTCGGCGGCGCCGGGCACGATGCGCGCCCCGGCCGCGCGGAAGTCGTCGTCGTCGACGGCGGAGCCGGAGCCCGCGCCGGTCTCGACGAGCACCTCGTGGCCGGCCGCCACCAGGTGCTGGACACCCGCGGGGGTCAGGGCGACCCGGTACTCGCGGTTCTTGGTCTCGCGCGGGACGCCGACCTGCATGGCGGGATCTCCTGTTCGGAAGGGCGGTGGTGCCGGTCGTCTCCGAGTCTGCTGCGCCGCTGTTGCGCGCGCATGACGGCACGATGGCGACCGGTAGCGTCGTCCGCGTGGTCGAGGTCCACCGCAAGTCCCGGACAGGCGCGCCGCCAGGGTTCTTCGCCTGCGAGGCGGCCGGTCTGCGCTGGCTCGCCGCCGCGGGCGGGGCACCCGTCGTGGAGGTGCTGGACGTGGGCCCGGACCACCTCGACCTCGTGCGCCTGCACCCCGTGCGCCCCGACGCGGCGACGGCGCGCGCGTTCGGTGCCGCGCTGGCGCGGACGCACGACGCGGGCGCGCGTGCGTTCGGTGCGCCGCCCGACGGGTGGGCCGGCGACGGGTGGTTCGGGCCGCTGGACGACCCGCTGCCGCTCCACGCCGGGGCGTGCGACACCTGGGGCGCCTTCCTCGCGGACTGCCGCATCGCCCCCGTGGCGCAGGCGCTGCGGGCCGCGGGCCTGACCACCCGGCAGGACGACGCCGCTCTCGAGCGGCTGGTGGAGGAGCTGCGGGCCGGGCGGTGGGACGACGACGAGCCGCCGGCACGGCTGCACGGCGACCTGTGGCAGGGCAACGTCGTGTGGACGGCGGCGGGCGCGACGCTCATCGACCCGGCGGCCCACGGCGGGCACCGCGAGACGGACCTGGCCATGCTCGAGCTGTTCGGCCTGCCCCACCTCGACGCGGTGCTGGAGGGCTACCAGCGCGTGCACCCGCTGCCGCGGTCCCGGCGGCACCGCGTCGCCCTGCACCAGCTCTACCCGGTGGCCGTGCACGCCCTGCTGTTCGGCGGCGGTCATGTCGCGCACACCCGAGCCCTGCTGCACTCGGTGGTCTCCTGAGCGGTCCTCGACGTGCGGCGGCGGCCACGTGTGAGAGGTTGGTGAGGGTCCCCGGCAGGCCCCGCGCACTCCCAGGTTCACGCGTTAGCGTCGCTTCCGTCCCGGGCGCCGGCAACGCCGCCGGTCGTCCTGGACCTGGAACCACACCCGCAGGAGGCGCCACATCACCCGGCCCATCGTCCTCGTCCACGGCACCCGCACGTCCTCCGAGATCTGGTCGCCCCAGGTCGAGGCGCTGCAGCGCAGCGGGCACCCGACCGTGGCGATCGACCTGCCGGGGCACGGCTCGCGCTGCGACGAGCGGTTCACGCTGGACGGAGCGCTCGCCGCGATCGACGACGCGGTGTCGTCCTGCGCGGAGCCGCCGCTGCTGGTCGGCCTGTCGCTCGGCGGCTACACGGCGCTGGCGTACGCGGGCCGCTTCGAGGACCGCATCGCGGGTGTCGTGCTCGCGGGCTGCTCGACGGAGATCAAGGGCAAGCCGCTGTCGCTGTACCGGCGGGCGGCGCACCACGTCACCCGGTGGTTCGGCCTGGGCAAGGGCTCGTGGCACGTGGTCACCGACATGCTCACCGCGATGGCGGGCTACTCGCCGCTGAGCGACCTGCGACGCCTGCTGCTGCCGGTGTGGCTCGTCAACGGCGCGCGGGACCCGCTGCGGCTCGACGAGCGCCGCTACCTGCGGGCGGTGCCCCGCGCGCGCCTCACGGTCGTGCCCGGCGCCGGGCACGACGTGAACTCGCACGCGCCGACCGCCTTCAACCGCGTGCTCCTCGATGCGCTGCACGAGCTGGCCGCGCGCGCACCCGTCCCCGTGCTGCGTGGCGCGGCCGCCTGACGTCCTCGCGGCCGACCGGGCGCCCCGGCCTCCGGCGGCCCGCCCCCGGTACCCTCGCCGGACCACGAGGAACGGGGCAGGCATGGAGCGCATCGCGGTGCTGTCGGACGTGCACGGCAACATGACGGCCTTCGAGGCTGTCCTGCGCGACATCGACGCCCGGGGCATCACGACCGTGCTCAACCTCGGGGACGTCGTCGGCAAGGGACCGCGCGGCTCGGCCGCCGTCGCGCGCAGCCGCGAGCGCTGCGCCGTGACCGTGCGCGGCAACTGGGACGACTTCCTGCCTCACCCCGACACCGTCCGCGACGAGGCCCTGACCTGGTGGTACGACGAACTCACGCCCGACGACCGCTCGTGGCTGCGCAGCCTGCCCCTGGTGCACCACCTCGAGCTCAGCGGACGCCGGATCCGGCTGCTGCACGCGTCCGCGCGCAGCGTCCACGTCCGCGTGCGGTTCCACCACACGGCCGACGAGTTCGCCGGGATGTTCGCCACCACCGAGCTCACGGGCGACGGCCCGGAGCCGACGATGGTCGGCTACGGCGACGTCCACGACACCTACGTGGAGACACAGGACGGCCGCACGCTGTTCAACGTCGGCAGCGTCGGCAACCCGCTGGACGAGCCCACGGCGTCCTACGTCGTGCTGGAGGGCGAGCCGGGAGATGACGCGTCCGCGCCCTTCTCGCTGCAGGTGGTACGGGTGCCGTACGACGTCGAGGCCGAGATCGCGGTGGCGGGGGAGCTGCGCATGCCGCAGCGCGAGGCGTACGCGATCGAGCTGCGCACGGCGGTCTACCGCGGCCTGCACGCGGAGCGCGGGCTGCGCGCCGACGACGCCTGAGCCACGGCTGCGACCCCGGCGCGGCGTCGGACCGGCGTCAGCGGTCGGCAGCGCCCAGGAACGTGCGCAGCGCCGACACGAACGCCTCGGGCTGCTCGGAGTGCACCCAGTGCCCCGCGCCCTTGATCGTCACGAGGGTCGTGCGGGGGAACAGGCGGCGCATCGCCGGGCCGTGCTCCGGCCTCACGTAGTCCGAGCGGTCCCCGGCGACCCACAGCACGGGGTGGTCGAACGTGGCGTCCCCCACGTCGGGGAACCCGCCGATCGTGGTCAGGTCGCGGCGCAGCAGGTCGAGGTTGGCCTGCCAGCGGAACCCGTCGCCGTCGGCGCGCAGGTTCTGCAGCAGGAAGCCGCGGACCCGGGCGTCGTGGACGCGCTCGGCGAGCCGCTCGTCGGCCTCGCCGCGGCGCGTCAGGGTGGTGAGGTCGAGGGCCGCCAGGCTGTCGAGCAGGTGCGTGAACTCCCCCAGCGAGCCGCCGGCCGCCGGCGCGATGTCGGCGACCACCAACCGCTCGACGAGCTCGGGGTGCCGCAGTGCGAGGAGCATCGCGACCTTGCCACCCATGGAGTGCCCGACCACGTGCACGGCGCCGTCCGCGGCGAACCCGCCGCGCAGGTGCTCGGCGACCAGGTCGGCGGTCGCCGCGTAGTCGACGTCCTGCGTCCAGGCCGAGCGGCCGTGGTTGGGCAGGTCGACCAGCAGCGAGCGGAACTCCGGCGTCAGCGCCTTCGCGATCTGCGTGAAGTTGCGTCCCTGCCCGAACAGCCCGTGCAGGAAGACGACCCGCTGCCCGGACTCCCCCACGGTGGTGCTGACGACGGACGGCGTGCTGGTGCTCACGGGGCCCGAGCCTAAGGCGTGGTCCGCGCCGCGACCCGCCGGGGCGCGGGGGCGCCGTGCGCTGCCCGTGGCGGATCCGCTGCCGGCAGCGCGCCGTCCCCGCCCGCCCGGCCCCGGCACAAGGTGGGGCATGACCACCTCGACACCCACCCGCCCCTACGACGACGAGCTGCTGGCCCGGCTCGCCCACGAGCGCATCGTGGCCCTCGGCACCGCGCTCGACGAGCAGACCGGGCACCGCCTGGTGGCGCAGCTGCTCCTGCTCTCGGCCGACGACCCGCGCGCCGACATCACGCTGTGGATCAGCTCTCCCGGTGGCTCGGTGCCCGCGATGCTGGCGGTCCACGACGTCATGCGGCTGATCCCGAACGACGTGCGGACCGTGGCCGCCGGGATGGCCGCGAGCGCCGGGCAGTTCCTGCTGTCGGCCGGCACGCCGGGCAAGCGGTTCGCGCTGCCGCACGCCCGGGTGCTGCTGCACCAGGGGTCGGCGGGGATCGGCGGCACCGCGGTGGACGTCGAGCTGCAGGCGGACGACCTGCGGCACACGCGCGACACGGTGCTGGGGCTGATCGCGCAGCACACCGGGCAGCCGGTCGAGCGTGTCCGGGAGGACTCGCTGCGCGACCGCTGGTTCACGGCGCACGAGGCGCTGGCGTACGGGTTCGTCGACGCGGTCGCACCCGGTCTCGCGGACCTCCGCCCGGGGCGCCCGGCGCGCGGCGCCGCCGTGGGGATCGCGGGGTTCGGCGCATGAGCGGGTACCTGGTGCCGAACGTCGTCGAGCGTCGCGGCAACGTCGAGCGGACCGTGGACGTGTTCAGCCGGCTGCTCTCGGAGCGCATCGTCTACCTGGGGACCCCTATCGACGACGGGGTCGCGAACGTGCTCGTCGCCCAGCTGCTGCACCTCGAGGCGGAGAACCCGGACCTGCCGATCCAGCTCTACGTCAACTCCCCCGGCGGGTCGCCCTCGGCCATGCTCGCGGTGTACGACGCGATGCAGTACGTGCGGCCCGACGTGGAGACGACGTGCGTGGGCCAGGCGGCGTCGGACGCCGCGGTGCTGCTCGCGGGAGGAGCCGCCGGCCGGCGCGCGATCCTCGCGCACGCCCGCGTGGTGCTGCACCAGCCGTCCACCCGCGGGCAGGGGACGGTCCCCGACCTGATCCTGGCGGCCGACGAGGTGGTGCGGGTGCGTGCCCAGCTCGAGGAGGTGCTCTCACGGCACACGGGCAAGGACGCGGCG
>JAEWEJ010000081.1 GCA_023389455.1 Actinomycetes bacterium
CCCCGGCACCGCGCTGCGCGGCGTCGACGCGGGACGCGAGCTGCTCGGCGAGCGACGTCGTGCCCGGCAGCGCCAGGGGCGGCGGTGCGGCGGTGAGCGGCACGGGCGGCAGCGGGGCGACGGGTGCCACGGGCGCGAGGAAGGGCTGCACCTCGTTGAGGCGCGCGTGCGCGCGCAGCGGCGTCATGGTCTCGTAGACCGCGGCGGGCAGGTCGGCCGTCGCGGGTGCACCCACCGCGAACCCTGCGGGGACGACGACCTGGGTGCCGGCCTTGAGCCGCAGCTGCTGCAGGCCCGCGGCCGAGAGGGCGGGCCGCGGTCGGTGCCCGACGAGGTCGAGCAGGCGGGCCTGCGAGGCCGCGAGGTGCGCGGTCGGCACGAAGCACTCGTCGGACCACGCCTGCTCGTAGCACCACAGCACGTCGCACGCCGCGGCGACGCACTCCAGCACACCGTGCCCAGGATCGGATGCGGCGGTCAGGGGCGTGGGTGCCCACGGGCGGGCGGCCGTCGCGAAGAGCCGGCGGGCGTCGTCCTGCATGCCCGCGAGCAGCTCGCCGTGACCGCGGGCGCGGTGGTGCCCGGGCGTCCGGCTCGTCGTGGCGCTCATCGTGTCCCTCCGCAGACCTCGATGGTGAGGAGTCCGCGCGGACCGTTTCCGTACATCGGGCGCAGGACCGCGACCTCCTCGTCGCCGACGGGCAGGGTGCCGTCGACCGCGTGCTCCGGGGCGCCGGGGACGGCGCAGCGCAGTCGGCGCACGTGCGCGGCGGCGACGCCGGGCACGGCCAGCGCACGACGCAGCACGGCGTCGACGTGCACGTCGCCGCCCAGCCCCAGGGTGTCCGGGTCGAACAGCCCGCCGTCCCCCTCGAGCACCGCGGTGACGTCGTGGTGCACCTGCTCGGCCGGTGCCCACGGGTGCGCGTCGACCACGACGTCCAGGTCGACGGGCACGAACGTCGGAGGCACCAGCTGCACGTCGACACCGAGCAGCCGCACGTCCTCCAGCCGGTGCCGCGCCAGTGCCCAGCGCCGCAGCCGCTCCGCGTCGCGCACGGGGTCCAGGAGGCCGCCGCGGGCGTCGTCCGCGCCGCGGGGCGCCTCGTCGGCGCGTCCGGGCACGAGGGTGTCCTCGCCTGCGAGCAGCAGCGTCACGCGCACGAGGCGCCGCTCCCCGAGCTCGACGACGCGGGCGCGGGCGGCCGCGACCTCCGGCAGCGCCTCGAGCAGGCGGGCGTGGTCGTCCGCGGTGACCGCCGTCACCAGGCTGCGCGCGACCCAGGGCGCACGGCGCCGGATGCGGTCGAGCGGCTCGGGGTCGCGGCCCTCGACGCCCGGCACCGGGTTGTCCACGCTGACGGCGGCACGCACGGCGTCGAGCGAGGCACCGCCGGGCAGGCCCGTCGTTCCCGGCCCCACGGCGACGAGCGACGTGAGGGTGTGCGCGGCGACGTTGCCCGCCACGCCGCCGCCCAGCCGCGCGGCGAGGCGTATCCGGACCGGGCGCCCCGGCAGCGTCCCGGGCTGCCCCAGCACGACGCGGGTGCTGCCGTCGGCCTCGGCGGCGAGCGCGAAGACCTCACCGGGCTCCGTCGCGACGTCGTCGACGGCACGCCACGGCTCGTCGTCCACCGTGACACCGACCTGCGCCCGCCCGTCGCGGGGCGGCTGCCCGGGCAGGGGCCAGCCGGGCGCGACACGGCTGACGGGCGCGAGCGGCACGGGCACCTCGACGGTCACGTCGCCGCCGCCCACGACCTCGCCGGCCAGCTGGGCCTCGACCTCCGCGAGCTGGGCGGCGAGGCCGGGCTCGGCGGCGTCGTCGGTGCGCGGGTAGGGCACGGTGAGCCCGTGGTGCGCGGGCACGACGTTGCCCAGCACCACGGTCGCCCCCGCGGGCAGGTCGCGCGGTGCGGGCCGCCGCGGGTCCCAGCGCACCAGCGTCTCGTCGGTGCCGACCTCGACCACGGTCGCCCGCACGACGTGCGCCGACGCCCGCGGGTCCACCGGCGCGAGCACGAGCCAGCGCCCCGGGACCAGGTCGACCAGGTCACCGGCGAGCCGGGCCGACGTCGCACCGGCGCGCACGTCGTCGAGCAGCGCGACGCGCGCGAGGGACGGGTGGTGCACGAGGTCCGTCTCGGTCGCCACCAGCACGGGGTCCTGCGTGGCGTCGGGGTTGACCACGAGCGAGCCGGCACCGAGGACGAAGGGCTCGTCGCCGTGCGCGTCCTCGCGCACCACCACGTCGAGCATCGTGGTGGACGTGAGCCCCGGGTCCGGGCGGTAGTCGACGAGGCGCGCGTGCTCCTCGACCGAGCGGCGTCGGCGCGCGTGCAGCAGGTACGCCTCGGTGAGCGCGTCGTCCTGGCGGTAGCCGATGCGGTCCAGCCGGTGCGCGACCAGCTCGAGCAGCGTGGTGGTCAGGTCGGCCGCGTCGGTGGGCACCCAGCCGGGCAGCACGCCCGCGGCCCGTGCGCGCATCACCGCGAGGAGCCCGCGCGCGTCCTTGGCCGTGCGGTCGATCACGGGGCCGGGCGCCGCCGGGGGCCCCGGGGGGTCCTGCGGGACCTCGAGGGGGTCGCGCAGGTCGCACACCGGTGCGGCCGTCGGCGGCTGCGCACCGACCTGCCGCGTGCGCCCGTCCCCGTCCGCGGGCACGGGCACGGCGAGCGCGTGGACCGCGTCGTCGAGGAGCCGCAGGTCGACCGCGGCGCTCGGCACGAACCGCCCCTGGCCCAGCGCGTCGGGCACGCCCGCGGGCCCCGGGTCGACGTACGGGAGGGCGGGCGCCGTCGGCAGCGCGGACAGCAGCAGCCCCACGTCGGGCCGGTCGCTGTACGCCGCCGCCACGACGGTGACCTCGGTCTGCGGATCCAGCACCAGGGCGGGGCCCGTCACCACACCGGTCACCAGCGCGTCGACCAGCGTCAGCGTGCACGGGCCCACCGCCACACCCGTCCCGGTGCGGTGCCACGTCGACTCCGCGAGCAGCACCCGCTCCCCGCGCACCGAGGCGGCACACGCCGCGGTCCACGTCTCCACGCCCCGCACCTCGACGTCGCGCAGGTCCGCGTCGACGAGCAGCGCGGTGCCGCTCACCCGCCGCAGCACGCACCCGGTGACGCGCACCGGTCCGGCGTCGGTGGTGTCGTCGAGCCACGGTGCGTCCTCGTCGACGACGCCCGCCACCTCGACCCCCCGGACCCGCTGCGGCCGGCCCGCGGCCGTCACCTGCTCGACGTGCACGTCGTCCACGACGAGCGGCTGCGCCGACGCCGACGCCCGCACGCGCACCCCCACCGCGCCGTCGTCCTGCCCGGTCACCGCGCGCACGCTCCCGCCCGCGACCTCCACCTGCCCGCCCGCGAGCACGTCGACT